>JAWOHA010000076.1:0-6377 GCA_046496385.1 Cryobacterium sp.
GCCGGGGCCGGTCGCAGCCGGAGCGGACGCAGCCGGGCCGGACGAAGCCGGGCCGGGAGCCGATCGACCGGCGCCGCCGCCCGACAGGGCGCGTGCGCGGGCCTGCGCCGGGCGACGCTCGGCCACGGCGGAGAGGGCTTCCACGCGGGTGATCGCGCGAATCTTATCGATGAAGAACCGGCGCTGTAGAACACCGAAACCGCCCAGTACGAGCAGGGCGATGATCTTCACCAGCACGAGGATCCCGTAGGGGGTGAGCAGGTTGTCGAAGCTCCCCACGCGCAATTCTGCGCTGATGTAGCCCGATGCCGCCACGACGATGAAACTCACCAGAGCCAGGGTGGAGTAGCGGCCCAACACCTGTGCCAGCCGGGCCGGGCCGAAGTGGTTGCGCAACACGATGATGGTCAGCAATCCACCCAGCCAGACGGATGCGAAGACCAGGTGCAGCCCCAGGGCGGTGATGGCCGCATCGTGGCCTTCCGCCCCGGCGGAATGCCCCTGCTCCGCCATGGGGAACAGCGCCGTCACGGCCAGGACCGTGACGAAGATGAGCGCGGTCTGGTTGCGTACCGCGAAGCACAAAACGGTGACAGCGGCGGCGATCAGGGTGGTGGCCAGCCAGGCCTGACCGATGGCGATCTGTCCGAAGAACTGCCCGGCCGTGGCGCTGAAACTGTCATCGAGGCTCACCGTGACATTGGTCACCAGCAGAAACGTGAAGAATCCGGTGGTGGCGCTGGCCACGGTGAGAACCGCTGCCGACGCCGACGCGAAGTCGAGGGCCACACCGAACTCGCGCTCTTTGGGGCTCAGCGCGAAGAGCGCCAGCACGAGGGCGCCGATGGTTCCGGCTGCGCTGACGTTGACGAGCATCTTCGCCAGGGGCAGCCCCCAGCGCACCACCGGGCCGGGGTCGGCGAGCAGCTGAGCGGACGCGCCCCCCGCATACGCGAGAGCGACAAGGGTGGACAGCACAGCGGCCAGCAGCAGAGCTGCCGGTCCGATCAGACGCACAAAACGGGGCACCCTGCAATCTTAACGGCCGGGCCCGGCCGGCGGGCCCACACCGGTCCCGACCGGGCAGGTTCCCAGCCGCCGTCCTACGTCGGGAGAGGCCGGGGCACGAAAAAGGGGCCCCGACCGAAGTCGGTGCCCCTTGTGCGTGATTCTGAAAGCTACTTGGCGGCAGCCTTGAGCTTGCTTCCGGCGGTCAGCTTGACGCGGTGGCCGGCAGCGATGGCGATCTCTTCGCCAGTCTGCGGGTTGCGGCCGGTGCGCGCGGCGGTCGCGGTGCGCTCGACTCCGAGCCATCCCGGGATGGTGACCTTGCCGTCGTTTGCAACGGTGTCGGCGAGAGTTGCGAAGAATGCGTTCAGAACGCCGTCTACGGCGGCCTGGCTCTGTCCGGAGTCAGCGGCAACCTTGGCAACGAGCTCGGTCTTGTTCAGCGACTTGTCAGCCATTGAGTGTCCTCCTCGGACCTTCGTCTGTGTTAACAGCGATTTGTGATGCGGGCGACCCTGACGGGCCGCTTCCGTGGCCTGTTGGACCGGGTTGAATCTAACAGAGATCCGCGGGATTACGCGGATTTCGGGCCTGTGTTCGGGATTTCCGGGAGGAATGGCGCGCATTTGCGCTGTGGGCGAAAACGCTCGAACACAAAAAGAGGATGCCGACCGAAGTCGACATCCTCTCACGGGCTGTGATCGCGCTAGGCGATCATCACCGGGGTGTTACCAGCTGGACTTGATGATGCCCGGCAGTTCGCCACGGTGCGCCATGTCGCGAAAACGCACGCGGGAGATGCCGAACTTGCTGAGGTGGCCACGGGGGCGACCGTCAACCGCGTCGCGGTTGCGCAGGCGCACCGGGCTCGCGTTGCGGGGCAGCTTCTGCAGGCCCTTGCGGGCCTCTTCGCGGGACTCGTCGGTGCCGGCCGGGTCAACGAGGGCCTTCTTCAGCTCCAGGCGCTTTGCGGCGTAGCGTTCGACGATGACCTTACGCTGGTCATTCTTGGCAATCATGCTCTTCTTCGCCATTTTTAGCGCTCCTCACGGAAGTCAACGTGCTTGCGCACTACGGGGTCGTACTTCTTGAGTACGAGACGGTCGGGGTTGTTCCGGCGGTTCTTCTTGGTTACATACGTGTAACCGGTTCCCGCGGTGGAACGCAGCTTGATGATCGGACGTACGTCATGTGCCTTGGCCATTAGATCTTCACCCCACGAGCGAGAACGTCCTTGACGACGGACTCGATACCACGAGCATCAATAACCTTGATGCCCTTTGCAGACAAGGTCAGTGTGACCTTGCGACGAAGCGACGGCACGTAGTACGTCTTCTTCTGAACGTTCGGGTCGAAACGACGCTTGGTGCGCCGGTGCGAGTGCGAAATGTTGTGTCCGAAGCCGGGAACAGCTCCGGTCACCTGGCATACAGATGCCATGGTTTCCTCCATTACCGAAGGGCGACTGCCCTTCCCAAGATTTCTTGTCGGCGGATTTTCTGGTCGGATGCTCGAAAGCACACGACCTGAACCCGCAGTGCACGCCAGAGGCGTCGCAGCGTCCAACACTACGCGGCCCGGCCCGGCGACGCAAATCCGTCAGGAGGCGGCGGCCGCGGCAGTACAGGCCGTGCAGTAGCCGAAGACGTCGACGACGTGGGCGGCCTGGCTGAATCCGTGTTCTGCCGCGACGTTCTTCGCCCAGGTCTCCACGGCATCCGCTTCGATTTCCACCGTGAGACCGCAGTTGCGGCAGATCAGGTGATGGTGGTGCTCATTGGTACTGCAGGCACGGTAGAGGCTCTCACCGTCGGGCGACTGCAGAGAGTCGGCGGCACCGCCCTCGGCGAGGTCGGCGAGGGCGCGATAGACCGTTGCCAGTCCGATCGGTGAACCACTCGCGTGCAGGGCGGAGTGCAGCCCCTGAGCGCTCACGAACCCCTCACTCGCGTCGAGCGCGCCGCGCACGGCTTCTCGTTGCCAGGTGTTTCTCTTCATGTCCTTAACCGTAGCGACATTCCCCGGACCGAGCGACTGGCCAGCGCGAGGGCGAAGAACGCCGCCGCGGTGAGCGCGATGGCCGGACCGGCGGCGACGTCGAGGCTGCGGGAGAGCAGCACGCCCACGACGCCGGCCGTGGCACCCAGGACCGGCGCGAAAAACGCGATCTGGCCGGCGCTGGTGGCGAAAATCCGGGCGGTGGCCGCCGGGGCGACGATCAGGGCGATGGCCAGGATGGCCCCCACCGCGGGCATCATCGTGACGACCGTCGCCGCGGTGAGCACGAGCGTCAAAACCTCAACGGGCCATTCCCGGTACCCGGCGGCACGGTATCCGTTCGCGTCGAAGGTGGAGAACAGAATCTGTTTGCCGAACACCGTCAACACCAGCACGGCAACGACGAGAACCACGGCGGCGAGGGCGACATCATCCGTGGTGACGGTGAGAATCGATCCGACCAGGTAGGAATCCACCTGCACCGGAAGCGAGGGGTTCAGGGACTGGATGACCACCCCGAGGGCGAAACCTGAGGTGAGCAGGATCCCCGAAGCGACCTGGCCGCCCTGACGTTTCACCCGGCCGATCAGGGTCATGATGCCGACGATGGCGACACTGGCGATGGCTGCCCCGAGGGGAATGCTCCAGCCGAGCATGGCCGCACCGATGGCCCCGGGGAAGGTGGCGTGGGTGAGCGCCTGCGCGAAGAAGGTGCGGCGACGCAGCACCACGAGGGTGCCGACCAGGCCGCTCAGGGCGCCGATGATCACGGCGCCGAGCAGGGCCTGCTCGAAGTACCCCATCAGCGCGACACCGCAACGGTCGGCGCGGCCTCGTGCACGTCGCGCACCCGGCGCACCCGGTCGAGAGAGAGTCGCCCGACCAACGCCACGGCGTAGCCGATCACGAGGACCAGGACGACGGTGGCGCCGCTGGGCAGGTGCACGTCGGCTCTGACGGAGGCGTCGAAGGCCAGGGCGAGTCCGAACCAGGCGGCCAGCATGGCGAAACCCGCCGCGAGGGGGAACAGGAGCCAGACCCGGTTCGTGATCAGGCGGGCGAACGCCCCCGGAATGATGAGCACGGCCAGCACCAGCAGGTTTCCCACCGCGTTGCTGGCCGCCACCACCACCAGCGCGATCGCCACATTCAGGACGATGTCAAGCGCGAGCGGCCGGTAGCCCGCCGCGGCACTGTAGGTGCGGTCGAAGGCGCGGAACACCTGCTCCTTGAGCGTGGCCACCACCAGGAGCAGCGCAATGCCGCAGATCACCACGGTCTGCAGCACCTCGCCCGGGCTCACTGTCAGCAGACGGCCGAACAGCAGCGCTTCGAGCTGGCCCACGTAGTTGGTCTCCCGGGAGACCACGATGACGCCCACGCTGAACATGGCCGTGAAGACAATGGCGATGGCGGCATCCGTGGTCACGGCGCGGCGCACGATCACCGTGAGGATCACGGCGGCGATGAGCGCCGCCACCATGGCCCCAACGAACAGGCCGTCCCGGCCGCCCCAGACGAAACCGATGGCGATGCCGGGGAACACCGCGTGGGTGAGGCCGTCGCTGATGAACTCGAGGCCGCGCAGGTTCACCAGCACACCCACCAGGCCCGCCACCAGGCTCAGCACGAGCAGCACGAGCAGAGCCCGGGCCATGAAGGGCAGGGTGAAGGAGTCCACCAGGGGTGAGAGAAGATCCATCGGGGCGATCAGTGTCCGCTGTGGCCGGGCACGACCACGGTGTGCTCGTCGAGTTCGACGCCCACACCGTGGAAGGCCCGCTGCACGTTGTCGAGGGTCAGCACGGTGTCGAGGCTGCCGAACGCCACCTGTTCGCCGTTGAGCAGCAGCACCGAATCGCACACGGCACGGGCCAGGTCGAGGTCATGGGTGGAGACCAGCACGGCAACACCGTCGCTCTTGAGCCGTCGGACGGTGTCGATGAGGGCATCGCGGTTGGCCTGGTCGAGCCCGTTGAAGGGCTCGTCGAGCAGCAACAGGCCCGGACCGGATGCCACGGCGCGGGCGAGCAGACCACGCTGCTGCTGCCCCCCGGAGAGTTCGCCGAATCGGGTCGCGGCACGGTCGACGAGGCCGACGGTCTCGAGGGCGGCCGTGACCGCCGCACGATCGCGTTTGCCGGGCATGCGCAGCCAGCCGAGTTCACGGTAGCGGCCCATCATGACGACCTGCTGCAGGGTGACCGGAAACTGAGCGTCGAGCTCATCGGTCTGGGGCACATAGCCCACGAAGCCGGCCGGGGCCGGAGCGACCCCGAGCACCTGCACGGTGCCGGCGACGCGCGGAATCAGACCGAGCACACCCTTGAGCAGGGTGGACTTGCCGGATCCGTTGGGCCCGATCAGGGCGACAGCCTCGCCGGCGGCGACCTCGAAGGTGATGTTCGACAGGGCCGGCACGGCACCATACGCGAACGACGCCCCCGCCACCCGCAGTGCTGCGGGGGCGTGGGCGGAGTCAGTCGTCGCGGCCGAAGGCTGCTGAGAAGAGTTCTCGTTCACTGGATAACTATTGCAAACTATTTCAGGTTCGCGGGGATGTCCGTGGGGGTGACGCCCCAGGACTCAAGAATCAGGCCGGTGTTGTGCAGCTGAGCCGAGATGTACGTCTCGCCGGCGCTGCCGGCCGGACCGAGGGAATCGACGAAGAGGGCGTCGTCACCGGAGTAGACGGTCACATCCGCTTCGGAGGCGATGGTGTCGGCGGCCTTCGGGCTGAGGGAGGCTTCGGAGAAGACGGCCGTGACCCCGGACGCGGTGATTGCGGCCACCAGCTCGTCGATGGCGGCGGCGCTGGGCTCGGCGTTGTCGTCGAAGCTCGGGATGACGGCACCGACGTAGCTGATGCCGTAGGCGGCGGTGTAGTAGCCGAGGGCGTCGTGGTTGCTCACGAGCAGTCGGTTCGCGGCGGGGACCGTGTCGACGTTGGTTCGAATCCAGGAGTCCAGCGCGGAGAGCTGCTCGCTGTACGCCGTGGCGTTGACCGCGATGGCGTCGGCCGTGGCCGGGGAGCTCTCGCGGGTCGCCTCATCGAGGCCTCCGGCGATGGTGCCCACCATCTTCATGGCGTTGTTGACGTCGGTCCAGATGTGCGGGTCGCCGCCCTCGTGGCCGTGCTCCTCGTCGCCGTGCTCCTCGTCAGCGTGCTCCTCGTCAGCGTGCTCCTCGTCAGCGTGCTCCTCGTCAGCGTGCTCGTCGTCAGCGTGCTCGTCGTCAGCATGGTCGTCGTCAGCGTGGTCGTCGACTTCGCTTTCGATGATCTTGATTCCCGCATCGGAATCGATGGTGACGCCGTCGAAGCCGGACGCGTCGATGGCGTCCTGCAGCCATTCTTCGAGGTCGACCCCGTT
>JAWOHA010000107.1:0-11667 GCA_046496385.1 Cryobacterium sp.
CCGGGCGAACCGGGCCGGCAGGCTGGTCACCGGGCCACGGCCTCGGCCACGGCCACGGCCGTGGCGGTCGCGGGAGAGCCCGACCGGATCTCGCCGGCGATGCTGAGGTCGCGGGTGATCCGGCACGTCGACCGTGCGTTGTCCGTACTCGGGGACCTGGCGACTCTCGGGGACATGACAACACAGTACGACCCTTTGCCGTGGGGCGGTCGAGTCGACCCGGGTCGAATCAACCGGGGCCGGATACCGCAATGACGGTGTCTCGCGGTGTCTCGCGGTGTCGATGTTCGTCGTCGACACGAGGGTCTACTATCTCGGTACCGAAACGAAGGGCCCTGATGTCTCACACCGAAGCCGCAGGCAGCGCGCCCGACGCGCGCCCGGAGACCCCCCTGCAGCGGCTTGACCGCAACTGGGAGTCGTTGCTGCAGGAGCTGCGGGTGACCCAGACCGGCGCGCAGATCATTGCCGGGTTTCTGCTGGCCGTCGCGTTCCAGCAACGCTTCACCGAGCTGGACGACTACCAGTTCACGGTGTACCTCGTGCTGGTGAGCCTCGCGGCGCTGACGACCGTGCTCGCTCTCGGGCCGGTGAGCCTGCACCGCGTGCTGTTTCGCCGCCATGCCATGAACCAGATCGTGCGTATTGCCAGCCTGCTGGTGCGCGCCACCCTCGCCGGTGTCGCCCTCGTCATGAGCGGCACCGTGCTGCTCATCTTCGACCTGGTGCTCAGCCGGACGGCCGGCATCGTGGCGGGCAGCGCGGTGCTGGTCACGACGATGCTGATCTGGGTCGTGCTGCCCCGATTCGTGCGCCTGCCCACCGCCGCGCAAGACCTCCGGCACCTGGCCGAGTAGGGCGCCCGGCACCCGGTTTAGGCCGGGAACGCTCTCGTCGCTAAGGTAATGGCAGTGACACGGGGTGCGGTCGCGCGGCGCAGACGCCGCTCGAATGCTGAGAACACACCCGTTGAACCTGCTCTAGCCAAAACTAGCGAAGGGATGTCGCGAGTGAACTCTCGCTTGTCGAACCACACTGCCCACACGGCGACTGCCGATCCGGTCGCCTTCGCCGCCACGACTGCGGCGTTGCTCGCCGAGCTGCAGACTCGTTCTCCACTCGTGCACTGCATCACGAACGCGGTCGTGACCAACTTCACGGCCAACGTGCTGCTGGCGCTCGGTGCCTCGGCGGCCATGGTGGATCTGCCCGAAGAAGCCGGCGTCTTCTCTCCGGTCGCCTCCGGCCTGCTCGTGAACCTCGGCACACCATACGCCGCCCAACGCGAGGCCATGCGCGCCGCCGTCGTGGCGGCGAACACGGCCGGCACTCCCTGGGTGCTCGATCCGGTCGCCATCGGCGTGCTCCCCGTGCGCACCGCCCTGGCCGCCGAACTGCTGAGGTTGCGGCCCACGGTCATTCGCGGCAATCCGTCGGAGATCAACGCCCTGGCCGGGGTGGGCGCCGGGGGGCGCGGTGTGGATTCCACCGACTCGGCCGACAGCGCCCTGCCGGCGGCGCGCCGCCTCGCCCGTGACCACGCCGCCGTCGTGGCCGTCTCCGGCCCGGTGGACATCGTCACCGACGGCACCACCGATGTGCGCGTACACACCGGCAGCGCCCTGCTCACCCGGGTGACCGGCGGCGGCTGCGCCCTGGGCGCGGTCATCGCCGCTTTCGCCTCGCTCAGCGACGACCGTTTGGCCGGCACCGTCGCGGCGTGCGCCGTGTACACGATTGCCGCCGAGCAGGCGGCGACGGAGGCGTCCGGCCCGGGCAGCTTCGCGGTCGCGTTCCTCGACCGCCTCGCCGGGCTCACCCCCGCCGCGGTGCAGGGCGGCGCGGTGATCCGATGACCGGCCGCACTCGGGCCGACCTGGCCCTGTCGACCTACCTCGTCACCGACCCGGTCTTGAGCGGCCGGAACCGCCCGGGGGCCCCGAACGGACCGGTCAGCGCGCACGTGCTCGCGGTGATCGCCGAGGCGGTCGCCGGCGGTGTGGCTGCCGTGCAGATCCGGGACAAGACCGCCGCCACGACCGACCTCTTCGCCCTTGTCCTGGCGGCCGCCCGGCTCACCGCCGGTCACTGCCTGCTGTTTCTGGATGACCGCGTCGACGTCTTCCTCGCCGCCCGCAATGCCGGAGCTCACATCGACGGTATCCATATCGGCCAGTCCGACCTGCCCGCCGACCGGGCCCGGCAGCTGATCGGCCCCGACGCCCTGCTCGGGCTCACCGCCAACACCCCGGAACACCTGCGGGTGGCGCACGCGCTGCCCGCCGGCACCGTGGACTATTTCGGCGTCGGCGTGATCCGGCCCACCAGCACCAAGGCCAACCACCCGGAGCCGCTCGGCGTCGCGGGCTTCGCCGAGCTGGCGGCGGCGACGCGGGTGCCCTGCGTGGCGATCGGCGGCATCCGACTGACCGACACGGCAGCACTGCGTGCCGCGGGCGCCGCGGGACTCGCCGTGGTCTCGGCCATCTGCGCGGCCCCGAGCCCAGAAGCCGCCACCCGCGACTTCGTGCGGGAATGGGCGGCGGCGCCCGCACCGGCGGCAGAGCCCCGGCCGAAGCGGCGGTGACCCGGTGACCCAGATCGTGCGGGTGCTGAGCATCGCCGGAACCGACCCGACCGGGGGTGCGGGCATTCAAGCCGACCTCAAGAGCATCTCGGCCACCGGCGGCTACGGCATGGCCGTGGTCACGGCACTCGTGGCGCAGAACACGCACGGGGTGCGGTCGATCCATCATCCGCCGGTGGCCTTTCTTCGGGAACAGCTCGAGGCGGTCAGCGACGACGTCACCCTCGACGCCGTCAAAATCGGCATGCTCGCGACCCGCGAGGTGATCGACGAGGTGAGCGCGTGGCTCGACCGGGTGGGCCCGCCGATCGTGGTGCTCGACCCGGTCATCGTCGCCACCAGCGGTGACAGGCTGCTCGACGCGGCCGCCGAGACCGCGCTGAGCGGGCTGCTGAGCCGGGTTCACATCGTCACACCGAACCTGCCCGAACTCGCCGTGCTCGCGCACCGCCCGGTGGCCCGCAACTGGGAACAGGCCTGCGAGCAGGGGCGCGCCGTCGCCGCCGCGCACACCGTGCGCGTGCTCGTGAAGGGCGGCCACCTCGGCGGTGCTCTCTCACCCGATGCCCTGATCGACCCGGCCGGCGGCATCACCGAATTCGCGGCCGAACGCGTGCCCACCCGCAACACCCACGGCACCGGATGCTCCCTCTCGAGCGCCCTCGCCACGTTGCAGGCCCGACTCGGCGACTGGGAGCAGGCAGTGGCCGCGGCGAAGGCCTGGCTCACCGACAGTCTGCGCCACGCCGACGAGCTCGAGGTCGGCAGCGGCCACGGTCCCATCCACCACTTCGCGGCCCTGTGGCGCACAGGCCGGCTCCCCGGCACCCTGCTCCCGGGTGCGGGCGGCACGGGCGGCACGGGCGGCGTGGGCGTGGGCGTGGGAGTCGCGCTGCGCGACACCTGGTGGCACGGCATCGCAGACCTGCGCGCGCAGATCGACGGGCTCGATTTCATTCGCCGCCTGCGCGACGGCAGCCTGCCCGAGCCGGAGTTCTCGTTCTACCTCGCCCAGGACGCCCTGTACCTGCGCGACTACTCCCGTGCCCTGGCCCGGGCCAGCCAGCTGGCGCCCACCATCGAGGAGCAGCTGTTCTGGTCGACGAGCGCCAACGGATGCCTCGCCGTGGAGATGGAGCTGCACCGTGACTGGCTCGGCGCGGGCGCTCCCCAGGCCCCGATCGCCGCGGTCACGCAGAACTACCTCAACCACCTGCTCCTGGTCGCCGAAAGATCAAGCTACGGCACCCTCGCCGCGGCGCTGCTGCCCTGCTTCTGGATCTACCAGGACGTGGGCGAACGTCTCGCTGCCGCCAACCACGCCGGGCATCCCTACAACGCCTGGCTGGCAACCTATGCGGATGCGGCCTTCGCGGCCGACACCGAGCGGGCGATCGGCTTCGTCGAAAGCGCGGCGACGACGGCGAGCGCGCCGGAAATCGAGGCGATGTGGCGGGCGTTCCGGGCCTCCGCCGCCCACGAACTGGCCTTCTTCGCCATGGGGACCGCGATGGTTCCCGCTGCGGCGGGGGAGCGAACGCCCGTGTCCGAAGGCTTCCGGTGACACCGGTTCAGCTTCGGGCTCGGTCACCGTTCGCTCTCAGCGCCGGCGGCCCCGAACACTCGATGTCTGCCCATGGAGCGGGGCTACTGTGGGGGTAGCGGAGCGATCCGGCGGCGCCTACCGTGCGGTGGCGGCACGCATCCGCTCAAGCGTAAGGAGCACATCATGCAGGTTCTACTCAACACCGACAACAACATTGACGGCACCGAAGCCCTGACCGAGTACGTCGAAGGCGTTGTCACCGAGTCCCTCTCCCGTTACGCACCCCACCTGACCCGCGTCGAGGTGCACCTCAGCGACGGCAGCGCCGGCCGTTCCACCAGCGACGACATTCGCTGCCTGCTTGAAGCGCGCCCCGCCGGTGGAAGCCCGCACACCGTGACCCACAACGCATCCGTCGTCAACGATGCCCTGAGCGGCGCGCTGCAGAAGCTGAACCGCGTTCTGGAGACCGCGTCGGGCAAGCTCGACGACCGCCAGGGCGACCTCGCGGCCGGCGGGGCAGCGCCGGCCTGATCGGCGCCGTGCCCCGCCACCGCGCGGGGCGCCCGGGTCGGGTCTGAGAGAGAACCGATCTGGGCATTGCAGGATCTGGGCGGTGCACGATCTGGGCGGTGCACGATCTGGACAGGTCGCCGAGGAGCGATTATTATCTTTGAGTTGACTCTGAGAACTTGAGTTGACTCTGAACGAGAGCACACCAAGCACAGCCACTCGCGACGTCGCACCGGTCCCCGGGCACCGGGCCCGCCCACCTGGGCGTGCTCCGGCGACGGACTGTCCCGGTGCAGGCAAGGATCCTGTATGGCGATCATTGAAGCTATCGGCCTGACCAAGACCTACCAGTCCAAGACCGGGCCCGTACACGCGCTCGCCGGGCTCGACCTCTCGGTGCCCCCTGGCACGGTGAAGGCCGTGCTCGGGCCCAACGGCGCCGGCAAGACCACGGTCGTGAAGATCCTCACGACGCTCATTCGCGCGGACTCGGGCCGGGCCTTCGTGGACGGCATCGACGTGGCCACCGATCCCCGGGGAGTGCGGCGCGTCATCGGTGTCTCGGGGCAATACGCGGCCGTCGATGAGAACCTCACCGGTTTCGAGAACCTCGAGATGGTGGGCCGGCTCTACCACCTCGGCGGCGCGGCGGCCCGGCGTCGCGCCCGGGAACTCATCGATCTCTTCGACCTCACCGCGGCCGGCAATCGCCCCGTCAAGGGCTTTTCCGGCGGCATGCGGCGACGCATCGACCTGGCCGGCGCCCTGGTGATCAACCCCAAGGTGCTCTTTCTCGATGAGCCCACCACGGGACTGGACCCGCGCAGCCGTATCGCGCTGTGGACCGTGATCAAGCGCCTCGTCGGTGAGGGCACCACCGTGCTGCTGACCACCCAGTACCTCGAAGAAGCCGACCAGCTCTCCGATGACATCGTGGTGATCGACGACGGCCGGGTGATCGCCGAGGGCACGTCTGACCAGCTCAAGGCTCAGATCGGCGGCCACCGCCTGGTGGTCGCCCTTGTTGACGCCGCCGACAGCGCCGCCGCGCGAGAGATCATGGCCCGGCACGGCGCCGGGGTGCCGAGCGTCTCGACCGACGGCCGCGGCATCGAGGTCGCCGTCACCGACGGACCGCTCGGCCTGCAGCGAGTGCTCGCCGACCTCGGAACCGCCCACATCACCCTGCACGACGCCGGTATGCGCCGCCCCACTCTCGATGACGTGTTCCTCAAACTCACCGGCCACAAGGCCGACCTCAGCCAGGACGACGACACGGACGCGGTGGCGCCGAAAACGGGCCGCCCCGGCCGACCCCGCCGCGGCTCACCCCGTGCGCCCCGCGAGCCCGGTTCGGCCCAGGCCCCGGCCGAACCGCGGGAGACCGTGCGATGAGTGCCACCACCGCAGCCGTCTCGCGCACCGACGCTCCGCCGCCCGACTGGAACCCGCTCTCGCTGTGGTACTCCGACGGCTGGACCGTGACCAAGCGCAACCTCATCAAGATCAAGCGTTCGCCCGACATGCTCGTGTTCGCGGTGATCCAGCCGATCATGTTCGTGCTGCTGTTCAGCCAGGTCTACGCCGGGTCCATCCAGGTGCAGGGCACCGACTACGTGCAGTTTCTGATGGCCGGAATTTTTGCCCAGACCGTGGTCTTCGGGGCGACGTTCTCGGGCGCGGCCATGTCCCAGGACCTCAAGGAAGGCATCATCGACCGGTTCCGCAGCCTGCCGATGGCCCCATCCGCCGTTCTGATCGGCCGCACCAACGGCGACCTGGTGCTGAACGCCATCTCGATGGTGATCATGATGCTGACCGGGCTGCTGGTGGGCTGGCGGGTCAACTCCTCCCCGCCGGAATTTCTCGCCGGAGTCGGGCTGCTGCTGCTGTTCGGCTACGCCTTCAGCTGGGTGATGGCGCTGCTGGGCATGAGCGTGCGCAGCCCCGAGACCATCAACAATGCCTCGTTCCTGGTTCTGTTCCCGCTCACCTTCATCTCCAACGCCTTCGTGCCGAGCGAATCACTGCCGACGCCGATGCGGGTGTTCGCCGAACTGAACCCGGTGTCCTCGCTCGTGCAGGCGGCGCGGGAGCTGTTCGGCAACGCGGGCTCCGCGCCGGTGCCCGACGTCTGGACGATGCAGAACCCCATTCTCACCGCGCTGATCGGCATCACCGTGATGCTCGTGGTCTTCGTGCCGCTCTGTATTCGCAAGTTCGCGTCGATCAGCTCCCGCTGACGAGCGCCCCGCAGACGGCCTGGTTCACCGACCCGGCCGGCACCATTCGCAGCGTGCTGCACGAGCCGCTACCGCAGGCGGCGTTGGGGGTTGCGGGTGGGCCGGGTGCGGCCGGGAACCGCAGCCTGGCTCTTCTTGGCGGCCGGCTTGGCTTTCGCCGCCTCCACGCGCAGCGCCTTCGCGGCCGCCTTGGCCTTGTCGGTCTTCTTCGGCTTGCGTTCCGACTTCTCGGGAGCCGAGACCGAGTCCGTCGACGGGGTGCGCGAACTCGCCCTCGAGCGTCCACGCACGATGCCCACGAATTCCTCCACCTCTTCGGTGGTCTGGGCGCTCAGCCACGCCAAAGCCACCTGGGTTTCGCCCACACCCTCCACGGGGCGGGAAATCAAGTCTTTGCGGCTGTGCAGCCGGGCGATGGAGTGCGGCACGATCACAATGCCCACGCCCGCAGCGACCTGTTCCATCACGTCATCCATGTCGCGCATCGGCACCAGGGCGCGGCGGGTACCCTGGGCGATCTCGGTCGACAGATCCCGCCACTCGGGAACCTCGTCCGGGTTCTGCAGCAGGTGTTCATCGGCCAGGTCGCCGATGAAAATGGAATCGTCGGCGCCGATGAAGTGGTCTTTCGCGGCGACCACCACGGGAATCTCCCGGTACAGGCCGATCACGCTCAGCCCGGTCTGGTCGATGGGCAGTCGCACCAGGCTCACCGTGGCGCGACCGTCATGCAGTACGAGGGTCTGTTCGCTGGTGGGGGTGCGAAACACGTGCAGGGCCACATCCGGGCGACGCTCGGCCCAGATCCGGGTCCACTTGGTGGGCGTGACACCGGCGACGAAGGCAAGGGAAAAAGTCATCGGTATCCTTTGAGACATATCTGACGGGTCGGGACGGGTTGTGGGCCGCCGAGACCATTCTGTGGGGCAGTATGGAACCGGAGTGAGCGTGAGAGCCATGGATCGGCCGCGAATCGCTCAGACAGTGGTGCCTTCAGGCTATACGCTTGAGGCATGAGTTCCGAGAAGAAGCCCCAGACCATGAAGCCGGCCACGGCCGCCCAGAAACTCGGGATTCTGCTCGACGCGGCTCCCGAAGAGTTTCAGACAGCCCCGGTGACCCGTACCCAGCTCGCCGCTCTCATGGAGAATCCGCCCGAGTGGCTCAGCGAACTGCGAGCCAATGGCCCGCACCCCAAGCAGGTTGTCGCCGCCAAACTGGGCGTGTCCATTTCGGGTCTGGCCCGCAGCGAGGTCACCGACCCGCTCACCACCGCCGAGATCAGCGCCCTGCTGCAGCAGCCGCCGGCGTGGCTCGTGCTCGAGCGCTCCACCCAGGCCGGCGTGCGCGCCGAGCAGATCGTGGTCAAGGAACGCGACGCCCACCGCGCCGCGAAGATCGCCCACGTTGCCCGTCAGGCCGCCCAGGAAGAAGCCGCGGCAGCGCGCGGCACGGGCAGCTCTCCCCGCCGCTGAGGGCCCGTCAGGCCGTCGGGCCCGCGTACTGATCGCGCAGGAACGTGACCACGTCGGCCAGTTCCGGCTGCGAGATGGAATGCGCCATGCCCTCGTAGATGCGCTCGGTCACGGTGGCGTGACCGGGCAGCCACGCCCGGGTGCGGTCGATCGCGCTCGGCGGAATCACCGGGTCAGCCGTGCCGCGGCCCCAGAACACCGGTGGTCGCCGCACGGCCAGGTCGGCGTCGCCCGGTTGTTCGCCGGAGCCGACGAAGCCTGACAGCTGCACGGCGAAGGCAAAACGCTGCGGCGCCGCCCGCATCAGTTGCAGCGTCATGGCGCCGCCCTGCGAGAAACCGAGCAGGCCCACGGATGCCGGGGCCGACGGCAACCCGTCCAGCCAGTCCAACACGGCGGCCACGGTGGCGTCCACGACGTCGACGGCCGGGTTGCCGAGGTCTTGAATCGGAAACCAGGCCCAGCCCTGACCGGCCGGGAGGGGCGCCCGCAGCGCCGCGATTACCGGGTCGAGCGGCAGGTGCGGTGCGAGCGCGAACAGGTCGCCCTCGTGGGACCCGTAGCCGTGCAGCACGAGCAACAGCGGCCGCCCGGCCCGATCGGCTTCGCCGGCAGACCAGATCACGGCTTCCGGGTCGATGTTCACGGCGCCTTCTGCTGCGGGAGCACGCGAGTCGGCTGCACGGTCGTTGTCGGTCATAGATTCTCCCGCCTCAGGTCAATGCCGGCCGCATTGAGTACTCCCATACTTACATTCTCCATACTTTCATTCTCCCGGCCGGAGCGTTCCGCGGGGGCGGCACGACTCCGACACCCGGGCCGGGCCACGCCGGGACCCGCGCGCACAACCGGCCGTCGTAGGACAGAATGAAGTCATGACCGTGCGCACACCTGACCCCGACCCGGACTGGACGCCGAAGGCGAATGCCGGATCATCCGGCGCCAACCCCGGCTGGCTGTCCGCCGTGGAACTGGCCGAGATCCGCGGACGACTGCCGATTCTCTACATCGAGGCGGTGCCCGTGCGCGTGGACGGCCTCGGCCAGGTGGTGCAGGTGGGCGTGCTGCTGCGCGCCCGGCCCACCGGGGAGATGACCCGCACGCTCGTGTCGGGTCGGGTGCTGTACGGCGAAACCCTGCGCGACGCGCTGTTCCGTCACCTCGAAAAAGACCTGGGCCCGATGGCCTTTCCGCAGATGCCGGTCAGCCCGGTGCCGTTCAGCGTGGCCGAGTACTTTCCGATGCCGGGAATCACGGCCTACACCGATGACCGTCAGCACGCGGTCTCACTGGCCTACGTCGTGCCGGTCACCGGCACCTGTGACCCGCGGCAGGATGCGCTGGAACTGACCTGGATGACCCCGGCCGAGGCCGCCTCGCAGGGAGTGTCGGACGAGATGGAGGGTGGCCGCGGCACCCTGCTGCGCGCGGCCCTCGCCTCGGTCGGCCAGCTCTACTAGCGCCCGCCGGGCCAGGCCGGCGGTACCGCGCCGCAGCCGATAGGCACGCCCCGGTCAGTGTGCGGGAGCGGTCAGGCCGAGGGTGTCGAGAAAGAGGCCCACGAGGCGGTCGGCATCCACCTCGAGGGCGACCTCCACCTGCTCCCACTCGGCGGCGAGCCCGTGCACGATGTCTTCACCCGGATGCCGACGCTGGTCGACGAGGGTCTGCCCGCGGCCATAGCCGGCCAGCTGCACCCGCACCGGCAACACCTCGGTGCGCAGCGCGCCGGGATCGACGAGCGCGCAGAGCGCGCCGGCATCACCGATCAGGCCGGAATAGTCCGCGACCCGACCGGAGTCCGGGGCCACGCGGGTGCCCAGCAGGGTACCCACGGTGCGGGCCAGCGCGGAAGGCTGGGCGCACAGGTGCTCTGCGGTGAGCTCGGGAACTGCGACGTGATTGAACACGTCGAGGCCGTACATGTAGGTCGGCACGCCGGAATCCAGCACGATGGCGGCCGCCTCCGGGTCATGCCACACATTGAACTCGGCGACGGCGGTGGCGTTGCCCACGCTCGCCGACCCGCCCATGAAGACGATCCGCTCTATGTTCTCGACCACATCGGGGTACTGACGCAGCAGCAGGGCCAGATTGGTCTGCGGGGCCAGAGCCACGAGGGTGACCGGGCGGGCACTGGCCCGAATGAGACGGTGCATGAGCTCGATGGAGCTTGCGGGCACCGGGATGCGCGCCGTCTCGGGCAGCACCAGCGCGCCGAGGCCGCCCGCGCCGTGCACGTGGGAGGCGGACCGTGCCGGCTCGAGCAGGGGGCGCCGGGCTCCGGCGGCCACGGGGATGTCGCCGGCGCCGGCGACGTCGAGTATGCGCAGGGTGTTCTGCACCACGTTTTCGAGGGAGGCGTTTCCGGCCACGCAGCTGATGCCGAGCACATCAAGGCCGGGGTGCGCCACCGCGAAGAGAATGGCGAGGGCATCGTCGATTCCGGTGTCCACGTCGAGGATCACGGGAATGGGCCGGGCGGATGACGTGTGAGGGTGTGTGGCGGGCATCCGTTCAGCCTAAGCGCCGGGGCGCCGGGGCGGTGGCCGGTGCGCCCGGCACCACTCCGGTATCGGTCAGCGCACCAGGCGCACCTCGTGCAGGTCTTCGCCGAGCACCTCTTCGGTCTTCTCCCGGCCGTCGGCGACGAAGCCGTTGCGCGCATAGAAGGCGTGTGCCCGGGGGTTGTCGGCGGCGACCCAGAGCACGCAGGGCCCGGGATCGATCACGGCGTCGAAGAGTCTCTGGCCGAGCCCGCTGCCGTGCTGCGCCTCGAGAAGGTACATGAAGAACAGCTCCCGCTCGGCGGCGGAATCGTCGTCGCGCAGCGGGCCGCTGCCGGCGAAGCCGACGATGACGCCGTCGACGAGCGCCACCGCCTGGCGATGCAGGGGGCCCTGCCGAGTGAACCGGCGCCACATGGTGGCGAGGCGCTCGGGGTGCAGCTGCGACAGTGCGGCCGTGCTGAGCAGGTGGTCGTAGGTTTCGTGCCAGCAGGCGGCGTGCACGCGGCCCAGGCTTTCGGCATCCGCTTCTTCGACGGGCCGAACGACGATCGAGGTGTTCATGACCTGACCCTACCGCCCACGCGCCGACGCAGAAAACCCGGGCACCCGAGGGGCCTCGCGAACGAGGTGCCTCGGGTGCCCGGGGGAGCGCTGAGCCGGTACTGGCGCTAAGCCGGTACTGCTGCTGAGCCGGTGCCGCTGCGGGCGGCCGGCGCGGGCCGGTTAGCCCTGGGCGCGACGGGGGGCGGAGCGGCACCGGCTCAGCAGCAGTACCGGCTTAGCGCCAGTACCG
>JAWOHA010000162.1:0-4159 GCA_046496385.1 Cryobacterium sp.
GATCATCGGGCTCATGCTCATTTTCGGCTCCTTCACGGGCGGGTCCGTGTCGAACATGCAGCCGTTCCTCACCGGCGGCACGGCGGGGTACTTCGCAGTACTGGTCGTGGTTCCGTTCCTCTTCATCGGGTTCGACGTGATTCCGCAATCGGCTGAAGAGGTCAACGTTCCCGCCAAGCAGATCGGCAAGCTTGTTGTCGTCGCGGTGGTCCTGGCCACGATCTGGTACGTCATGATCGTGCTCACCACCGCCTCGGCGATGCCGGCCGAGCAGATCGCCGGTGCCGACATTGCGACGGCCGACGCGATGGGGGCGCTGTTCGGCAGCGACGTCATGGCCAAGGTGCTCATCGCCGGCGGCATTGCGGGAATTCTCACCTCGTGGAACTCGCTGCTGCTGGGCGCGTCCCGGTTGATGTATTCCATGGCCCGGTCCGGGATGCTTCCGGCGTGGTTCGGCCGGCTGCACCCCCGTTTCCGCACCCCGGTGAATGCCCTGATCTTCATCGGCACGCTGTCCTTCGTGGCCCCGTTCTTCGGCACGCAGATGCTCGGCTGGCTCGTGGACTCGGGGGCGCCGAGCATTGTGCTGGCCTACCTCCTGGTGGCCGTGGTATTCCTCATCCTGCGACGCACGGAGCCGAAGATGGACCGTCCGCTGCGGGTCGGCGGCGCCGGCAGGGGCGGAATCGTCATCGGAGTGGCCGCCGTGGCGCTCTGTGCCGCCCTGCTCAGCCTGTACCTGCCGGGGATGCCGGCGGCCCTCTCCCTTGAGCCGTGGATCCTGTTCCTGCTCTGGTGGGCGGTCGGGCTGCTCTTCTTCCTCCGCATCCCCACCGGCATCAGCGCCGGGCCCGATGCCGAGGAGCGGCTGCTGGCCGCACTCGCCCGGCGCACCGGCAGCGCCGAGCGCGGCAAGGGTTAGACCAGCGATTCCCGCCAGGCGGCGTGCAGGGCGGCGAAGCGTCCGGTGCCCGCGATGAGCTGTGCCGGAGAACCGTCTTCGACGATGATGCCGTTCTCCATCACGAGCACCCGGTCCGCGATGGCGACCGTCGACAGGCGGTGCGCGATGATCACCGCCGTGCGGTCGCTGAGCAGTGTCTGCAGCGCCTGCTGCACGAGGCGTTCGCTGGGGATGTCCAGCGACGACGTGGCTTCGTCGAGGACGAGTACGGCCGGGTCGGCCAGGAACGCCCGGGCGAACGAAATCAGCTGGCGCTGCCCGGCCGACACCCGGCCGCCGCGTTTGTTCACGTCGGTGTCGTAGCCCTGGGGAAGCCCGGAGATGAACGTGTGCGCGCCCACGGCACGGGCGGCGGCGCGAATCTCGCCGAGCGTCGCATCCGGTTTGCCGATGGCGATGTTCTCGGCAACGGAGCCGCTGAACAGGTACGCCTCCTGGGTCACCATCACGATGGCGCGGTGCAGGTCGTCGGGGTGCAGGTCGCGCAGGTCCACGCCGTCGAGGGTGACCTGCCCGGCGCTGGGGTCATAGAACCGGCTCATGAGCTTGGCGAGGGTGGATTTGCCGGCCCCTGTCGATCCGACCAGGGCGATGGTCTGCCCGGCCGGAATCTGCAGGTCGATCTGAGGCAGCACAACCCGGTCGGCGGTGTACGCGAAACGCACGGCGTCAAAGCTCACCGCGCCGGAGAGCGCCGGCAGGGCCACGGGCGAGTCTGGATCGGGTACCCCGGGGCGCTCCTCGAGCACGCCGCTGATCTTCTCGAGCGCTGCCGCGGCGGACTGGTAGGAGTTGTAGAACATCGCCATCTCCTCCATCGGGTCGAAGAACCGCCGGGTGTAGAGCAACGCGGCAAGCAGCGCACCGATGGCCAGCTCGCCGCCGACGACCCGGAAACCACCCACCAGCAGCACCACGGCCACGGTGACGTTGCCGATCAGCACCAGCCCGGGATCGAAGACGCCGAAGAGCGCAATCACGCGGGCGTTCACGCGGCGATACCGTTCCACGAGCGCGCCGAACTCGCCCTCGTTGCGTTTCTCCTTACGGAACGCCTTGACCGCGCGGATGCCGGTCATCGTCTCGACGAAGTGCACGATCAGGCTCGCTGAGGCCACCCGCGACTGCCGGAACAGGCTCTGCGAACGCAGCTGGAACCAGCGGGTCAGTGCGACCAGCGGAATCAGCGCGCCGAGCAGCACGAGGCCGCTGGTGCCGTCGAGCAGAAACAGGGCGATGCCGGTGAAGATCATGTACAGCATGCCCTGCACGAGCTGGTTGATGCCGGAGTCGAGCAGTTCCCGAATCGCGTCGAGGTCGCTGGTCTGGCGGGAGATGATGCGCCCCGAGGTGTAGGACTCGTGGAATTCCAGGCTGAGCTTCTGGGTGTGCAGGAACACCCGTTTGCGCAGGTCGATGAGCACGCTCTGGCTGACCCGGGCCGTCAAAACGGTGTACCAGGCCATCAGCAGCGCCCCGAACACGCCGGTGCCGAGATACACCAGGCCGGTCAGGCCGAGCGGCAGCCAGTCTTCGGCCAGCAGCGCCGGCAGACCGCGATCGATACCGAACGCGATCAGGGCCGGACCGGCCACCTGCGCGGCGGTGGACACCATGACCACGAGCATCGCGAGCGCCACCTGGCCGCGCACCGGCAGCAGCAGGGATGCCAGCAGCCGCAGCGAACGGCGCCGAATCTGTCGGCTCTCCGCGGGGGTGAAGTCGTGCCGCTCCTCCCCGGAGACACCCGTGACACCTTCGTCGTCGTGGGGACCGCCGCTGGGGGCGGCGCTGGGGGCGCCGTGCGGGGCGGCGTTGCCGGCGTCAGGGGCGCTCACAGGGATTCCTCCATGCGCCGGGCTTCCCGGCGTTCTTCGTCTTCGAGGCTGGAGATCACGAAGCTGTAGTGGGCGTTGTCCGCGAGGAGTTGGGCATGGGTGCCGACGGCGCTGATGCGGCCCTCCTGCAGGAGCGCCACCCGGTCGGCCAGCAGCACGGTGCTCGGCCGGTGTGCCACGATCAGCGTGGTGGTGGTGAGGAGCACCTCCCGCAGCGCGTTTTCCACGAGCGATTCGGTGTTCACGTCGAGTGCGGAGAGCGGGTCGTCGAGAATCAGCACCGCGGGGCGGGCGGCCACGGCCCGGGCCAGCGCCAGGCGTTGCCGTTGTCCGCCGGACAGGCTCATGCCCTCCTCCCCGACGAGGGTGTGCACGCCCTGGGGCAGGTCGTGCACGAAGTCGGCCTGGGCGACCTGCAGAGCGGCGGCGAGGGCGCGCTCTTCGTCGCCGTCCTGGTCCCCGGCGGGGTCGCGGCCGAGCAGCACG
Organism: Cryobacterium sp.; assembly: GCA_046496385.1. Classification (GTDB taxonomy): domain Bacteria; phylum Actinomycetota; class Actinomycetes; order Actinomycetales; family Microbacteriaceae; genus Cryobacterium. The sequence continues at coordinate 3,292 of JAWOHA010000162.1, forward strand.
TTGTCGCGCACCGAGGCCGAGAACAGGGTGGCGTCTTCGAACGCCATGGCGAGGTGGCTGCGCAGTTGGCCGCGGCCGAGCTCGCGCACGTCGATGCCGTCCACCGTCACCGCGCCATCCGTCACATCGTAGAGCCGGGTGGTGAGCGCGGTGAGGGTGGATTTGCCGCTGCCGGTGAGACCGACCAGGGCCATCGTTTCGCCCGGTTCGAGCTCGAGGCTGACCCCGTTGAGCAGGTCCGGGACATCCTCCGGCGAATCCGGGTAGCGAAAGTGCACGTTCTCGAAGGCGAGCCGGCCCACCGGGCTCGTGAGAACGACCGGGTTCTCAGGGTCGGTGATGGTGTTCGGGGTGTCCAGAATGTCGAAGAAGCGGTCGGTGGCGGTGCGGGCGTCGAAGGTCATCGAGAGCAGAAAGCCGATCGATTCCACCGGAAAGCGCAGCACGGTGGCGGTGGCGAAGAAACCCACCAGCTGCCCCACGCTCAGGTCTCCCTGGGCGGTGAGCCAGACCCCGGCCACCAGGCACAGGGCGAACGCCACGTCAGGCACCAGCAGCAGCCACAACCAGATACCGGCGATGGCTCGGGCCTTCTCGATTTCGGTGCCGCGCAGGTCTTCGGCCTGCGCGGCGAAGTTGCCCAGCGCGAAGTGTCCCCGGCCGAAGGCTTTCAGCACCCGGATGCCGTGCACCGAATCTTCGACGGCCGTCGCCAGGTCCCCGGCCTGGTCCTGGCTGCGCCGGGCGATCACGGAGTACTTCTCTTCGAAGACATAACTGTAGATCCAGATCGGAATGCTGCAGATCAGAAAGATCACGCCGAGCGCGGTACTCATAGACAGCAGAATGCCCACGCCCACGATGATGG
>JAWOHA010000177.1:0-5033 GCA_046496385.1 Cryobacterium sp.
CTCGGCGCCACCGTGCTGGGTGGAATCGTCGTGATCTATCTGGTCGGCATCCCGGTCACCGCTCTGAACCTCGGCCTGCCGCTCTGGGTTGCCGCTCTGGACAGCGTCAAGTTTCTGCCGGGCGATGCGCTCAAGGTCGTCGTCACGGTGCTCGTGGCCGGTCAGGTTCACCGCGCCTACCCGGGGCTGCAGCGCCGGTGAGCCGCATCGAATTCGACCGGGTGTCGCACCGTTTCGACGCGGCCGCCGATCCGGTGCTCACCGACATCACCCTGAGCCTCACCGAAAGCCGGATCGGCATCGTCGGCGCGAACGGTTCCGGAAAGTCCACCCTCGTGCGACTGATCAACGGTCTCGTCACGCCCACCGCAGGAACGGTCACGGTCGACGGCCTCGACGTGAAGAAGAAGGCCCGCGAGGTGCGCCGCCGGGTGGGTTTCATCTTCACCAACCCCGACAACCAGATCGTGATGCCGACCGTCGCGGAGGATGTCGCCTTCACGCTACGCCGCCGCGGCCTCAGCGCCGCCGAGATCCGTGATCGCACCGAGGCGACCCTGGATCGGTTCGGCCTGACCGGCCTCGCTGATCGGGCCGCGCACCGACTGTCCGGCGGGCAGAAACAGTTGCTCGCCCTCGCCGCGGTGCTCGTCGCCGAACCGGCCGTGGTCATCGCCGACGAGCCGACCACGCTGCTGGACGCGCGCAACACCCGCCGCATCACCGCGCTGCTGGCCACTCTGAGCCAGCAGCTGATCGTGGTGACACATCAACTGGAGCTGCTAGCCGACTTCGACCGGGTGATTGTGGTCGACGCCGGCCGCATTGTGGCCGACGGCCGCCCGGAGCACGCCCTGAACGCCTACGAATCGCTTCTGGCCGGTCCTGTGTGATCGGGCTCTACAGCCCCGGCAGCTCCCCCATCCACCGGGCGCCCACGCTGCTGAAACTCTTTCTGCTCTCGGTCGCCGTGGCGCTGCTCACCCTGCTGCGCGATCCCGTGCAGCTGGGCGTCGCCCTGCTCGTGGTGCTGGCACTGTTCCTGGTCTCCCGGGTGCCGCTGCGGGCCTCTCTTCGTCAGATTTACCCGGTGCTCTGGATGCTGCTGCTGGCCATTCCCATTCAGGCGCTGCTGGCCGGGTGGCTGGTGGCCAGCCTGATGGCGGGACGCCTGCTGGTCGCCGTCGCCCTCGCGGCCCTGTTCACTCTGACCACCACGGTCACGGCCGTGCTGGAGACATTCCAGACCCTGTTGCGGCCGTTCGCACGGTGGATCGACGCCGAACGGGTGGGACTGCTGGTGGCACTGACCATCCGGTGCATTCCCCTGGTCACCGGCATTGTGGTGGAGGTGTTGGAGGCGCGCAAAGCCCGCGGCACCGTCGGGTCGCTGCGGGCCCTGGCCGTGCCGGTGATCGTGCGCTCGCTCTACGCCGCCGACGCGCTCGGTGAAGCGCTCGCCGCCCGCGGCGCCGACGACTGAAACCACCCCGTACCGTCGCAACCGGAACCGGCGCCGACGCGAATGACCAGACACTCGGCCGGAGGTTCAGCCCGTTCCGAGACACGACGTGACAGGCTGGGCGGGGCCACGCCGAAACGGTTCGGCGAACGCCGCGACCCAGCGCCTCCCCTCCCGATCGACTCGCCGAAGAAAAGACTCTCGTGACCACACTCTCCCCGCCCACCCGTGCCTGGAAAATGCCCACCGTCGTGGCTGTCGCGGCGCTCAGCCTCGCCTTGGCCGGGTGCAGCAGCGCCGACCCCGCCGACACCCCCGACGCCGGCAGCGCCGCGACCTCGGCAACGGCCGAGTGCACCGCTCCCGGCGAGGTGTCCGACTCGGTCTCGGTCACCGGTGACTTCGGTGTCGCCCCCACCGTCACATTCGACACCCCGCTGGAGAGCACCCAGACCGAGCGCAGCGTCGCCATCGAAGGCGACGGTGCCTGGGCGGCCGAAACCGGGTCGCTCGTCGAGGTCACCTTCACCGCTTTCAGCGCCACCTCCGGCGAGCAGATCGACACCAGCGGCTACGGCGACGCCGCGACGCCCGCCCCTCTCACGGTCGATGAGGCCGAGTACATCACCGGCCTCGTCCGGGCGCTGAACTGCTCTGTCGAGGGAGACCGTGTCGTCGTGGTGATCCCCCCGGCAGACGGTTTCGGCGAAGCCGGTTCCACCGACTACGACATCACCGCCGAGGACTCCATGGTCTTCGTCATCGACGTGAACACCGTCGTGCCCCCACGTGCCACCGGCGTGGCTCAGCCCACGACCGAGGGCCTGCCCAGCGTTGAACTGGCCGACGACGGCGCCCCGAGCATCAGCATTCCCGACGCCGACGCGCCGAACGAGCTGCAGATCGCCACGCTCAAGCAGGGCGACGGCGCCATCGTCGCCGCCGGTGACACGGTCGCCGTGGAGTACACCGGTGTGATCTGGGACAGCGGCGAGGAATTCGATTCCCACTGGGCCGTGCCGGGACCCGCCAGCTTCACCACCGACGCGGTGGTGTCCGGCTTCGGCGCCGCCCTGGTCGGGCAGGCCGAAGGCTCCCAGGTGATCGCCGTGATCCCCGCGGCCGACGGCTACGGGGCAGCCGGCAATGACCAGGCGGGTATCAGCGGCACCGACACGCTCGTGTTCGTGATCGATATTCTCGCCACGACGCCGGCCTCGGCACCTCAGCAGTAACCCGTTCAGCGCTCGTGCGGGTTGAAGTGCGAGCGTGAAACGTGACAGTGTGGACGGGTCCCCGACGCCCTGGCCTCACCCGAGGCCGAACGGGGACCCGATCCGAATGAGGTTTTTCAGCTGAACTCCCACGCCCCCATGACACCGTCCGCCACGACCGATTCCGACACCGCCCCCGCCGGCGCCCCGACGCTGCGGCCGGTCGTTGCCGCCCCCAGCAGCATCGACGAGTACGTCGCGGCCCACGGAGACCCGATCGGGGCTATCGCGGCCACGCTGCGGGCCAAGTTCGATTCCGGGCTGCCGCAGACGACCGCGCAGCTCTGGCACGGACATCCGGTCTGGTTGCAGGACGACATCCCGGTCGCGGGTTTCAAGGCCTACGCCTCGTTCGTGACGGTACTGTTCTGGCGCGGGCAGCGGGTGACGGATGCCTCGGGCAAGCTCGATGCCAGCGGCGCCAAAGAGATGGGTTCCGTGAAATTGCGCGAGCACGACGATATCGACGCCGAGCTGTTCGACGACTGGGTGAGCCAGATCAGCACGCTCGACCCGGCCTGACCCGCCGGCTCCACCCGTGACAACGCCGCCCCTCTCGGGGCGGCGTTTCTGCGTCGAGCGGCTGCGGCGCTCCGCGCCGTCGCGGGCAACGACAGAAACGTGTAGCCACCTCGCTGATCGAGGCGCGAGGCACGAGCGATCGAGATCTCGCGAACCGAATTCCACACCCAGGACGCGTCTGACGATCAGCCTGCGCGGTCTCGATCCTCGCAAGCTCGGCCTCGACCAACGGGAATGCAGGTACGCCCGGCTGCTTCGAACGTGTGGCGAGAGGTTTCTTTCCTATCGCACCTCGTGAGTCGATGTGCCGTCATACGGACACACCGAAGGCCCGCGTCGAATGACGCGGGCCTTCGGTGTGTCCGCGCCGGTCGGCGCGGACAGAACAGATCAGACTAGCTGGTCAGTGCGTCGACGTAGTCCTGGTTGTCTTCGATCCACTGGGCCACGATCGGGCCGAAGTCCGAACCGTCATAGTCGACGAACATGGCTTCTTCGAGGGTGTACAGCGTCTCCAGGTCCATCTCGAAGTTCTCGACCCATCCACTGGCGGTCGGGAATTTCGTCGGGAAATCCGCGCTGCCGAAGGAGTGCAGGCTCTCGATGGACGCGAGGGTGCCCTCGGGGTCTTCGAGGTTCTTGATCGGGAACGTGCCGTAGGCCCAGTGCGGCTCCCAGAGGGTCACGACAACGTTCTCGCCGGCGTCCGTCGCCGCCTTGAGCTCGGTCAGCATGGCGGCGGTCGACGAGGTGGTGAAGTCCATGCCTTCCAGGCCGTAGCTGGGAATGACGCGTTCTTCGGTCGCGGCGGTCAGGCCGGCGCCGGCCTCGATGCCCACGATCTGGTTGCCGAACAGGTCGGCGTTCTCGGCGAGTTCGGCGAGCGAGTCGATCGGGGCATCCGCGTTCACGGCGATGGTGAGCTTGGACTGGTCGTTCCAGGCGCCGAGGTCGGTGATGTCGTCACCGTACTGGTCCAGGTAGAAACCGTGGGTGTCGGGCAGCCAGATGTCCATGGTGAGGTCGTAGTCGCCGGTGGACAGGCCTGCGTAGACAGGAGCGACGTCGGCGTATTCGAGCTCGACGTCGTAGCCCTTCTCGTCGAGAACGGCCTTCCACAGTTCGGAGACCGCGATGCCTTCGTCCCAGCCGTTGAACACGGCGAGGGTGACGTTCTTCTGGTCGTCGTTGCCGTTACCGACTGTTTCGACCTCGGTCTCGGCTGAGGCACAGCCCACGAGGGCGAGGAGCGAGACAGCTCCGAGTGCGAGGAGGGGTGTTGAGCGAATTTTCATTTGTCTACCTTTCGTGCCACCCGCTGCGGGTGTCTGGGGATTGACTCGTGGTGCGTGCGGCAAGCCGCACAGGGTCCGGATGCGGGGCATCCGTTGGAAAGAGGGGCTCAGACCAGAGCCGGTGCGGGAGTGGCGGCCGGCTGGGCCGTGGCGGCTTTGCGGGCCGCCAGAATGCGACCCAGCACGGTGTCCCCCTTGCCGAGGGATGCCGTGACACGGTCGAGGAAGATGGCCAGGATCACCACGGCGAGACCCGCCTCGAAGCCGAGGGCCACGTCGATTCGGGACAGGCTCGCCACGATCTCCCCACCGAGCGCACCCGCGCCGACCATGCCGGCGATCACGACCATGGAGAGCGAGAGCATGATGACCTGGTTGATTCCGGCCATGATGGTCGGAGTCGCCAGCGGCAGCTGAATCTGCCGCAGAATGCGCCACGGGCTGGCGCCGAATGCCTGTCCGGCCTCGACGACCTCCTTG
>JAWOHA010000181.1:0-4561 GCA_046496385.1 Cryobacterium sp.
TGACCGTGCTGGCGGAGAGCGCGGCGCCCGGTGGCCTGCTCAGCGCGACCGGCCGGGAGAGCGGCGCCGAACGCAGCCTGGCGTTCAACGTGCACGCATTCCGGGTGGCCGTGCACACCGGCACCGGCGAGGTGCGCATTCTGCAGTCGGTTCAGGCCGCCGACGCCGGCGCCGTGATGAACCCGGCGCAGATTCGCGGGCAGGTGGAGGGCGGTGTGGCCCAGGCGATCGGCACGGCCCTGTTCGAAGAGGTCACCCTCGACGGCGCCGGCACAGTGGAGACCCGGGTGCTGCGTAATTACCACATTCCGCAGCTGGCCGACCTGCCGGTGACCGAGGTGTACTTCGCCGACACCTACGACGAGCTCGGGCCGTACGGGGCCAAGTCGATGAGCGAGTCGACCTACAACCCGGTGGCCCCGGCGTTGGCCAACGCGGTGCGCGACGCCCTCGGGATCCGTCTCTACGAACTGCCGATGAGCCGCGACCGCATCTGGCGCGCCCTGACCGCCGCCGCCGACTGACCCGGCAGGGTCAGGCCGGCCGCTGGCCGCCCATGCGGCCCATCACCAGGTTCTCGACCAGCTGGGCCAGGCCGTAGAGCAGCAGGGACACGACGGTGATGGCCACGACGGATGCCCACACCTCCGAGTTCTTGGACTGCGCCACCGCGGTCACGATGCCGTTGCCGAGCCCGGTTCCGGTGCTGAGCCATTCCGCCAGCAGCGCCCCGGTGATGGCACCGGGAATCGAGATCTTCACCGCAGCGAAGAACGACGGCAGCGAACTGGGAAAGGCCACCAGCCGCAGTGCCGTGAACGCGGTGCCGCCGTAGACGGTGATCACGTCGCCGATCTGCGGCGACGTGGACCGCAATCCGAACGCGATGTTCACCAGCGCCGGGAACAACACCACGATGCTGCCCATCACCACGACGGTGGTGAGGCCGCGCCCGGTGATCAGGCTGATCACCGGCGCCAGGGCCACCAGCGGCACGGTGCGCAGCAGCAGCGCCACCGGCATCAGGGCATTTTCGATGCCGCGGGACAGCGCGAACACGGTCGCCAGCAGCGTCGCCGCCATGAGCCCCGCCGTGAACCCCAGAAAAGCGTCGCCGAGGGTGACCCGCAGGTTCTCGCCGATCACCGCCCGGTTTTCGGCGGCCTCGGGCACGGCCACCAGCCAGGTCCACACGTCGAGCGGTCCCTTCGCCAGAAACGGTGAGATGTTCAGGGCGAGGATCAGCCCCTGCCAGGCCAACAGCACCACGGCGAGGGTGATCAGCCCGGTCAGGAGGGCCCGCAGCAGGGTGCGGCCGAGGCCGACGGCCCTCGTCACGAGGGGGCCACCCGTCCGCTCGACCACGGCGTGACGAACCGGGACAGCAACGCGAAGGCCGCGTAGCCGAGGCCGGCGATGAGTCCAGCCACGAGGGCGAGGCTCCAGACCCGGTCCACGTTGGCGCTGGAGCCGGCCACGAGCATCGCGATGCCGAGGCCGCGTTCCACGCCTCCCAGGTACTCGCCGAGAATCGCGCCGAGGAACGCCGCCGGGGCGGCGATCTGCAGCGCGGTGAGCACGCTCGGCAGCGCCGAGATCAACCGCACGAAGCGCAGCTGGGTGAAACGGCCGCCGCCATAGGCCGTGATGAGGTCGAGGCTGGCGGCATCCGCTGCTTTGAGGCCCACCAGCGAGCCGATCACGGTGGTGAAGAAGACCGACATCGCGGCGAGGAACACGGCCGTGCCCGACGGATCGCCGCTCTGCGGGGCTCCGATGACGATATAGGCGATGGGGCCGATCGCCACGATCGGAATGCAGTAGGTGATCACGGCGATCTGCACCGCGACTTTCTCCACGCGCGGCACCACCAGCACCAGCCCGGCCAGGAGCAGGGCCAGCCCGGTACCCCAGAGAAAACCGGTGGCGGCCTCGGAGACGGTGACCGCCACGTGGGGGGCGTAGAACGCCCAGCCGTCGGCGAACAGCTGCACGGCCACATCACCCGGGGTGGGGATGGCGCCGCCGGGCATCGAGCCGACACCGCGCAGCACGGTCGCCGCTCCCAGCCACCACAGCCCGATCACCGCCGTGACCCCCAACACCCCTGTCGCCCAGCCGGGCAGCGCACCCCGACCGGTCACCGGTCTTCCACGGATCCGGTGTCATCGCCGAAGAGCAGCTCGGAGGCCTGGTCGTGCAGGGCGTGGAACGCGGGGGTGCGCATCATCTCGGGGTGCCGCGGTCGGGGCAGGTCGATGTCGATGACCTGCTTCACCCGGCCGGGGCGGGCGCTCATCACGGCGACCTGGTCGGAGAGGAAGATGGCCTCGGAGATGCCGTGGGTGACCATGAGGGTCGTGGCCGGTTTCTGCGTCCAGATGCGCAGAAGCTCGCTGTTCAGACGCTGCCGGGTCATGTCGTCGAGGGCGCCGAAGGGTTCATCGAGCAGCAGCACCTCGGGTTTGAGCACCAGGGAGCGCGCGATCGACACGCGCTGCCGCATGCCGCCCGACAGCTGCGCCGGTTTCGCCTTCTCGAAACCCTGCAGGCCCACCAGCTCGATCAGTTCGGTGATGTACGCCTCGTCGACCGGAATGCGGGCCACCTCGAAGGGCAGCCGGATGTTGCTGCGCACGCTGCGCCAGGGCAACAGCGCCGCATCTTGAAAGGCGATGCCGAGCCCGTGCTGGGTCTTCAGCTGCGCGGGGGTTTTCTCGTCCACGAAGGTGCTGCCGCTGGTGGCCGTTTCGAGGCCGGCCAGAATACGCAGAATGGTGGATTTGCCGCAGCCCGACGGCCCGAGCAGCGACAGGAACGTGCCCTTCTCGGTGTGCAGCGTGGCCTGGTCGAGGGCCACCACGGTCTGGCGGCCCACGGTGAAGACCTTGCTCAGCTCGGAGATGTGCAGGCCGGTGCCACCGGTGGTGGCGCCGGCGACTGCGGGCACGGTGTTGGTCAGGCTCACGCTGTGCCTTCGGGCTAGTTGGCGTAGTCGATGAGGTCGGGGTTCTCCGCGTAGACCTCGTCGAGCAGCGACATGTCGAAGAGCTGCTCGGCCGTGACGCTGATGCCGGCCGCCTCGAGGGTGTCCACGCTCTGCTGCTGCAGCTCCGTGGTGATGCTGAACAGGCCGTTGCTGACCGTGTCGGCGCTCACGACCAGGTCGACGGCCTGAATCTCGGCCTGCTGGGTCTCTTTCGCGAGGTTCAGGTCGAAGTCGGAGCCGTACAGGTCGACCACGAGCTGAGCGGCTGCGACCGGGTCGGCGATCGCGTCTGACCACCCGCGAATCTGCGCCACCAGCAGGGCCTTGAGCTTCTCGCGGTCGGTGACGAGGGCTTCGTCGGTGACGGTGAAGGTCTCGGCGACGAACGGCAGGCCGTTGGCGGCCAACGGCAGGTTCACCGGGCTCAGCCCCAGCAGGTCGGCGTCGATGGACTCGTTGGTGACGTACGCGAACCAGCCGTCCACCTCGCCGTTGAACAGCGGGGTCGGGTCGTACTCCACCGGCAGGGTGGTGACGTCGTCTTCGCCGATGCCGTTCACCTCGAGGAACGCCTCCCAGAGGTTCAGGTTGCTGGCCTGCACACCGATGGTCTTGCCCATCAGGTCGTCGATCGCGGCGATGTTGCCGCCGCCTTCGAGCGACAGAATCGAGAACGGGTTCTTCTGATACGTGGCGCCGATGATCTTCAGCGGCGCTCCCTCGTTGGCGATCACGGTGCCGGTCGAGATGGCGTTGCCGATGCCGATGTCCACGTTGCCCGAGAGCACGGTGGCCTCGACAGATGTCGGCGGGCCGGCCACGAGGTCCACCGAGTCAAAGCCGGCTTCGGTGTAGTACCCCTCGGTCTCGGCGAAGAATTCGCCCATGAACTCGGCGTTCTTGATCCAGCTGAGCTGGATCCCGGCGGTGCCGAATCCCTCGGCCGCGGCATCCGCTGCCCCGGCATCGGCGCACGCCCCGAGCCCGAGGCTGACAGCCAGTGCGGTGCCCAACGCCGCCACAACCCGGCGTGACCGGATGCGCTGCATGGGGGTGGTGGGCGATGATCCTCGGAGCTGGGTCATGCCTGGTCCTTTCGAGACGGTCGGCGGGCGCGCTCGCACCCGTTTTCTTCGAATCGTAGGGCGCGTGCATGTCGCCGATGATTCGGTTCTGTGTCGGGCAGGTTACGGCCCGGACAGGTTACCGACGCACCATCGGCGTGTGTCCGAGACGTTTCGCAACCGCCCTCGGGGGCGGCAGGCCACTGGGTAGGGTGAGGTCCACGGCGCCGCAGCGGGATGCGGCGGGAACGGGAGCAGCACATGCCGACACCACACGACATCGTCATACGGGGAGCTGCGCTCACCGGAGACACGTAATAGACCGTGGCCCCGGTCCGCTGCGACACGCCCGCAACCGACGTCGCCTGCGCGGCATAGCCGGCCGAGCGTGCCACATCCTCGATCCAGGCGGTCAGGACGCCGCCGCCCTGCCCCCCAACCGCAAGGATCGCCAGCTTGATGATCCCCGCCAGTCGCGGGTCGGCAGCGCGTTCGCCCAGCTGGTTGG
>JAWOHA010000229.1:0-4981 GCA_046496385.1 Cryobacterium sp.
TGCTCGGCGGTTACCTGGCCGAGGTCATCCGGTTGAACCCGCACACCTTTCGCATTTTCGGACCCGACGAGACCGCGTCGAACCGGCTGGCCCCGCCGGTGTACGACGTCACCGACAAGCAGTGGAACGCCGAGTTGGTGCCCGGCGACACCAACCTCGCCCGCGCCGGCCGGGTGATGGAGATGCTCAGCGAGCACCAGTGCCAGGGCTGGTTGGAGGGGTACCTGCTCTCGGGGCGGCACGGCCTGTTCAACTGCTACGAGGCGTTCATCCACATTGTGGATTCGATGTTCAACCAGCACGCCAAATGGCTCAAGGTCACCGCCGAGATTCCGTGGCGCCGCTCGGTCGCCAGCCTGAACTACCTGCTCAGCTCGCATGTCTGGCGGCAAGACCACAACGGTTTCAGCCACCAGGACCCGGGCTTCATCGACCACGTCGTGAACAAAAGCGCCGACGTGGTGCGGGTCTACCTGCCGTTCGACGCGAACACCCTGCTGACCACCTACGACCACTGCCTGCGCAGCGTCGACTACGTCAACGTCGTGATCGCCGGCAAGCAGCCGGCCCCGAACCTGCTCACCATGACCGAGGCGGTGGCGCACTGCACCCGCGGGCTCGGAATCTTCGACTGGGCCGGAACCGAGATACGCGGGCAGGCGCCGGATGTCGTGCTGGCCGCCGCCGGAGACGTGCCGACCCTCGAGGTGCTCGCCGCCGCCGAAATTCTGCGTGAGAACCTGCCGGGACTCATGCTGCGGGTCGTGAACGTGGTCGACCTGATGCGGCTGCAGAGCGCCGACGACCACCCGCACGGTCTCAGCGACAACGAGTTCGACGCTGTCTTCACGACCGACAAGCCGATCATCTTCGCGTACCACGGGTATCCGTGGCTGATTCATCGGCTCACCTATAAGCGCCATGGCCACGGCAACCTGCACGCCCGCGGCTACAAAGAAGAGGGCACCACCACCACCCCGTTCGACATGGTGATGATGAACGACCTCGACCGCTACCGCCTCGTGATGGACGTGATCGACCGCACCCCGGGGCTCGGCGCCCGCGCCGGGCTGCTGCGCCAGCGCATGCAAGACGCCCGGCTGGCCGCGTGGCACTACACCCGGGAACACGGCGAAGACGTGCCGGAGCTGGTCAACTGGTCCTGGGGCCGCCCGGCCGCCGCCGCGGGCTCCGCCGGAACTGCGGGCCCGGCCGGTTCGACAACGGGTGACGACAACGCCTGACCAGAACTTTCACATCACAATGCGGTTGGATAGACACTGTGGCTCGAAGCATATACATCACCTCCGCCGAGGGAAACACCGGCAAATCCACGATCGCCCTAGGCGTTCTTGACACCCTCACGCACTCGGTGCGCCGGGTCGGCGTTTTTCGGCCGGTGGCGCGCAGTGCCGACGAACCCGATTACGTGCTCGAGTTGCTGCTGGCGCATCTGCGATCCGGTGCGACGGCCGACAGCACCCTCATGCAGAGCTACGAGCAGAGCATCGGCGTGGGCTACGAAGCCGTCAACGCCAACCCCGACGAAGCCCTCGCCGTCATCGTGCAGCGCTACAAGGCGATTGAGGCGCTCTGCGACACCGTCGTGGTGATCGGGTCGGACTACACCGACGTGGGCAGCCCCACCGAGCTGGCCTTCAACGCCCGCATCGCCGCGAACCTCGGCGCCCCGGTGCTGCTGGTGCTCGGCGGCCGTGACTCCCAGAGCCAGGGCGAATGGCTCGGGCAGAGCCCCGCCCGCAGCGTCAGCGAGATTCGCCAGCTCACGGATGTGGCCATCACCGAACTGCGCGACGAGCACGCCTCGCTGCTCGCCGTCGTCGTGAACCGCGCCGAACCCGAGCACCTCGACGCCATCGTGGCGGCGGTGCGCACCGTCGTGGACGCCCCCGCGCACCGCGCCGAACGCGGCGCCGAAGCTGCCGGCGCGATGCCGGTCTGGGCCATCCCGGAAGACCCGTACCTGGTCGCCCCGAGCATGCAGAGCATCATGGAAGCCACCGAGGGAACCCTCATCAAGGGTGACCCGGCCCTGCTGGCCCGTGAGGCGCTCGGCGTGGTCGTGGCCGCCATGTCGATGGTCAACGTGCTGCCCCGCCTCATCGAGGGCAGCGTCGTGGTCATCCCCGGCGACCGCGAAGACGTGCTGCTGGGCGTGCTGCTGGCCAACGGCAGCGCCACATTCCCCTCACTCGCCGGCATCGTGCTCAACGGCGGCTTCGACCTTCCCGAGCCCGTGCAGCGGCTGATGGAGGGCCTCGCCCCGAGCCTGCCGATCATTCGCACCGCCCTCGGGTCGTATCAGACCACGTTGCGCATCACCCGCACCCGCGGTCGCCTCGCCGCCGACTCGCAGCGCAAGCACGACACGGCGCTGGCATTGTTTGAGCGGTATGTGGAGGCATCCGTGCTGCTCGATCGGCTCGAGGTGAGCGAAGCCGACGTGGTGACGCCGCTCATGTTCGAGTACGGCCTGCTCGAGCGGGCCCGCAGCAAGCGCCAGCACATTGTGCTGCCCGAGGGCGAAGACGACCGTGTGCTGCGGGCCGCGGCAACGCTGCTGTCCCGTGACGTGGCCGACCTCACCATTCTGGGTGAGGAGTTCGAGGTGCGCTCGCGCGCCATCGGGCTGGGCCTCGACATCTCCCGGGCGCAGGTGCTGAGCCCCTACGACGACGTGCTGCGGCTGCGGTTCTCCGAGGAGTACGCCCGGCTGCGCGCCCACAAGGGCATGACCGTGGAACGGGCCCGCGACATCGTGATCGACTCCTCGTTCTTCGGCACCATGATGGTGCAGTTGGGCCTGGCCGACGGCATGGTCTCGGGCGCGATGCACACCACCGCGCACACCATCCGGCCCAGCTTTGAGATCATCAAGACCCGGCCCGGCGTGGGCGTGGTGTCGAGCGTGTTCCTCATGGCGCTCGCCGACCGGGTGCTGGTGTACGGCGACTGCGCCGTGATCCCGGTGCCCACCGCCGAGCAGCTGGCCGATATCGCCATCAGCGCCGCCGAAACGGCCGTGCAGTTCGGCATCGAGCCGCGCATCGCGATGCTGTCGTATTCGACCGGGTCGTCGGGGGAGGGCGCCGACGTAGAGAAGGTGCGCACCGCCACCGCGCTCGTGCGCGAGCGCCGCCCCGACCTGCTGGTCGAGGGCCCCATTCAGTACGATGCGGCGGCGGATGCGGCGGTGGCGGCCACCAAGATGCCCGGTTCCCCCGTGGCCGGCCGCGCCACCGTGTTCATCTTCCCCGACCTGAACACCGGCAACAACACCTACAAGGCCGTGCAGCGCAGCGCCGGCGCCGTGGCGATCGGCCCGGTGCTGCAGGGGCTGCGCAAGCCCATCAACGACCTCTCCCGCGGCGCCCTCGTGCAGGACATCGTGAACACCGTCGCGATCACCGCGATTCAGGCGGCGTCGCTGGCCGCCGCCGCTGCCGCAGTGGCCGCTCCGGCCACGGCCACCGCCCTCGACCCGAAGCAGGTTGTCTCATGAGCTCCGTACTGGTCGTCAACTCGGGTTCGTCATCGTTCAAGTACCAGCTCATCGAGATGAGCACCGAGACCACGCTTGCCAGCGGGCTGGTGGAACGCATCGGCGAGCTGATGGGCTCCAGCACGCACACCGTGTCGGCCACGCGTTCCGGCGCCCCCGCCGAAACAGCCGGCGCGCAGAGCCGCACCACCCGCGAACTGCCGATCCCGAACCACACGGCCGGTTTCGCCGTGATGCTCGAGGCCTTCGCTCAGCACGGTCCCTCCCTCACCGAGAACGCCCCCGTCGCGGTGGGGCACCGCGTCGTACACGGCGGCGCCCGGTTTCACGCGCCCACCATCGTGACCGAGCAGGTGGAGCGCGACATCGACGAGCTCTCCGCCCTCGCGCCGCTGCACAACCCGGGCGCGCTGCAGGGCATCGTGGCCGCGCAGGCCGCCTTCCCCGACGTGAAGCACGTCGCGATCTTCGACACCGCGTTTCACCAGACCCTGCCGCCGGAGGCGTTCACCTACGCCATCAACGCCGACCTCGCCGAGCGTTTTCGGGTGCGACGGTACGGGTTTCACGGCACCAGTCACGGTTTTGTGGCCCGCGCCGGAGCCGAATTCCTCGGCCGCGACCCGCAAGACCTCAACCAGATCGTGCTGCACCTGGGCAACGGCGGGTCGGTCTGCGCGGTGCGTGCGGGCAAGTCGGTGGAGACCAGCATGGGCATGACCCCGCTCGAGGGGCTCGTGATGGGAACCCGCTCGGGTGACATCGATCCCGGCGCCCTGTTTCACCTGCACCGCCGCGCCGGCCTCGACATCGACGATCTCGACACCCTGCTCAACCGCGGCAGCGGGCTGCTCGGGCTCACCGGCCACGGTGACATGCGCGACGTGATCACGGCCGCCGACGCCGGCGACGGCCCGTCGCAGCTGGCGATCGAGGTGTACCTGCACCGCATCAAGGGGTATGTGGGTGCGTACTATGCCCAGTTGGGCCGGGTCGACGTGATCTCGTTCACCGCCGGGGTGGGTGAGAACGACCCCATGGTGCGGGCGCGCGCTCTCGACGGCCTCGAAGGCCTCGGCATTCGTATCGACCCCGAACGCAACGAGTCGCGCGACCGTGGCCCGCGCCGCATTTCCACGGATGATTCGGCCGTCACCGTTCTCGTGGTGCCCACCAACGAAGAACTCGAGATCGGCCGCCAGACCCTCGCCACCATCTAGCCCGCCCCTCCCGCCGCCCTTCCCGCCGCCCCCTCCCGCCGGTCGAGGCGCGAGGTACGAGCGATCGAGACCTGGTGCGCTCGCCTCTCCCGCCGGTCGAGGCCGAGCTTGCGAGGATCGAGACCTGGTGCGCCGCCCTCCGGACTGGGTTTTCGGGTTTGTCGTGCGTGGCATTGACCGGCGGGACTCTCGGGCTTGTCAGCGGCAGCAAGTACCATTGACCCGTGGTTACCGCCCT
>JAWOHA010000234.1:0-2685 GCA_046496385.1 Cryobacterium sp.
GCCCCACGCGGGGCACCTGAGCGCCGCCGAACTGATCAGCGTGGTCATGGATTCCGGTTCCTTCCTGTCGTGGGACGGCCCGGTCAGCGACCCGAACCCGGACGCCGGCTATCGGGCCGACCTGAGGCGGGCTCGGGAGCGCAGTGGCTGTGACGAAGCCGTCGTCACCGGGGAAGGTCGCATCCGGGGCCGCCGGGTGGGCGTCATCGTGAGCGAGTTCGCTTTTCTGGCCGGATCGATCGGCCAGAGTGCCGCGGACCGTATTGTGGCCGCGATCGAGCGCGCCACCCGGGAGGGCCTGCCGCTGCTCGCCGGACCCGCGTCGGGCGGTACCCGCATGCAGGAGGGCACCCTCGCGTTCCTGTCCATGGTGCGCATCACCGCCGCGGTTCACGCGCACCGCCAGGCCGGCCTGGCGTACCTGGTCTACCTGCGTCACCCCACCACCGGCGGGGTGATGGCCTCGTGGGGGTCGCTCGGGCACGTGACCGTGGCCGAGCCGGGTGCCCTGCTCGGGTTTCTCGGCCCGCGGGTGTACGAGGCCCTGTACAACCGCCCGTTCCCGCCGCAGGTTCAGGTGGCCGAGAACCTCTTCAACCACGGGCTCATCGACGCCGTCGTGCCTCCCGGGCAGCTCGCCGACGTCGTGGACCGGGCTCTCACCATCGTGCTGGCCGCGCCCGCCGAACCGGTTGCGAAGCCGGCCACGCTGTCGGTGCGGCCGGCGACGGTGCCGGCGTGGGCATCCGTTCAGATCTCGCGTAATCCCCGCCGCCCCGATCTGCGTCAGCTGCTGCATTACGGTGCCCGCGACGCGCTGCCGCTGAACGGAACCGGGCAGGGCGAGAAGGACTCCGGGCTGCTGCTGGCGCTGGCCCGGTTCGGCACCGCATCGTGCATCGTGCTGGGGCACACCCGGCGCCGGCGGCCGTCGCCCGAGACGGCGATGGGCCCGGCCAGCCTGCGCGAAGCGCGCCGCGGCATGCGGCTCGCCGAGGAGCTGGGCCTGCCGCTGCTGACCGTGATCGACACCGCCGGCGCCGCGCTGTCCAGGCAGGCGGAGGAGGGCGGCCTGGCCGGCGAGATCGCCCGATCGCTGCACGATCTGATCGGACTGCGCGCGCCCACGGTGTCGGTGCTGCTCGGGCAGGGCGCCGGCGGCGGCGCCCTCGCCCTGCTGCCCGCCGACCGCACCATCGCCGCGCAGCACGCCTGGTTGTCACCGCTGCCGCCGGAGGGGGCCAGCGCCATCGTGCACCGCAGCGTGGACCACGCCCCGGCCATGGCGCAGGCGCAGGGGGTGCATGGGGCCGCGCTGTACGCATCCGGTCTGATCGAACACTTCGTCGACGAGCGCGACGACGCCGCCGCCGAGCCGCGGGCGTTCTGTGAGCGGATGGCGCTTGCCATCGAATACGAACTCAGCAGCCTGGGCCGCCAACCGCTGGACACCCTGCTACCGGCCCGGGTGGCCAAATACCGCGAACTCGGCCGGTCCTAGTCACCTGCCGAGCCCGCGTACACTTCCGGCATGCAGATCATTCTCGTTCCCGGCTTCTGGCTCACCGCCGATTCGTGGGCGGCAGTGACCCCGGGGCTGAAGGCCGCCGGCCACCGGGTGCGCGCGCTGACCCTGCCCGGGCTCGACTCCGTGGATTCGCCCCGTGCCGGCATCGGGCTCCGCGATCACATCGACGCGGTCGTCGCCGCGATCGATGAGGCCGCCGCGCCCGTGGTGCTGGTGGGCCATTCCGGCGGCGGTGCCATCATTCACGGGGCGCTCGACGCCCGTCCGGACCGGGTGGTTCACGCGGTCTATGTGGACAGCGCCCCGCTCGGCGAGGGGGCCAGTATCAACGACGCGCTGGTCGCGGTCGGCGACGAGATTCCGTTGCCGGACTGGGACGGCTTCGAACCCGATGACCTCGTGGACCTCACCGACGACCTGCGCGAGCGGTTTCGCGCCGACGCCGTGCCGCAACCGCGCGGCGTGGCCACCGACCCGATGCACCTGCACGACGAACGCCGTTTCGCGGTGCCGGCGACGGTGGTCGCCTGTGAGTTTCCGTCGGCGTTGATTGTGGAATGGGTCGGTTCCGGGCAGCCGTTCGTCGCCGAACTGGCCCGTATGCGGTCGGTGAGCTACGTCGATCTGCCAACCGGGCACTGGCCGCAATTCACCAAGCCGGCCGAGTTGGCCGCGGTGATTCTGGACGCCGTCGACCGTGCGGCTGGCTCTGGCATGTGACGCGGTGTTGCGCCGCGGGGTGCGGCCGGCGCCGGCAATGGGCAGCATGGAGGCTATGCCTAGACAGATTCGCTTTAATGCCTTTGACATGAACTGCGTCGCCCACCAGTCCTCCGGGCTATGGCGGCACCCCGACGACCGGTCCCAGAACTACACCGACTTGGAGTACTGGACGGAGCTGGCCAAGACCCTGGAGCGCGGCCGCTTCGACGGCATCTTCCTCGCCGATGTGCTCGGCACCTACGACGTCTACGGCGGCAGCAACGAGGCGGCCATTCGCAACGGCGCGCAGATTCCCGTCGCCGACCCGCTGCTCGTGATTCCGGCGATGGCGTACGTCACCGAGCATCTCGGTTTCGGAGTGACCGCCGGCACCGCCTACGAGCACCCGTACCCGTTCGCCCGGCGCATGTCGACGCTCGACCACCTCACCAAGG
>JAWOHA010000009.1:0-3567 GCA_046496385.1 Cryobacterium sp.
CGCCGAATGGACCGCCACCGGCCGCACCCTGAACATGGTCAGAAGCTGCATTCGCTTCAAGACCCTCGTCGACATCGACCTCGACATCGTCACCCGGTTCGTGGCCGGCATGCCGGTCGAGCACTTCATCGCCAGCTACGAACGCGCGCACCCGCCCCGCTGACCGCGGCCGCCGCCGCGCCCCCTCACCCCGGTCCCCGCGAAACGTCCACCCACCCCCGCTCACCGCGCTAGGGTGAAGACGTGAATACTCAGGCTCCCATCGACGTGGTCCTCATTGGCGGCGGCATCATGAGCGCCACCCTCGGCGCACTCCTCAAGGAGCTGCAGCCCGATTGGCGTATCGAGGTGTACGAGCGCCTCGGTGAACTGGCCCAGGAGAGTTCCAACCCGTGGAACAACGCCGGAACCGGCCACGCCGCGCTCTGCGAGCTCAACTACATGCCCGAAGCCGCCGACGGCAGCGTCACCGCCGACAAGGCCGTGAGTATCAACGAGCAGTTCCAGGTCAGCCGGCAGCTGTGGGCGCACTTCGTGCGCACCGGTGCGCTGCCCGCCCCCAGCAACTTCATCAACTCCACCCCGCACATGACCTTCGTGCGCGGCAAGGCCAACGTGGCCTACCTGCGCCGCCGTTTCGAGGTGCTCAAAAACCAGCCGCTGTTCGCCGGCATGGAGTACAGCGAAGCCGCCGAGACGATCGGCACCTGGACCCCGCTGCTCACCAAGAAGCGCAAGGCCGGCGAACGCATCGCCGCCACCCGCATCGCCAGCGGCACCGACGTGGACTTCGGCGCGCTCACCCGGTTCTTCTTCGACGACCTGGTGCGCAAGGGCGTCGGCATGAACCTGAACACCCAGATCACCGGCCTGAAGAAGCAGAAAGACGGCACCTGGCGCCTCAAGCTGTTGCGCTCGGTCGGCCAGACCCGCAGCACCGTCAACGCCCGGTTCGTGTTCGTCGGCGCCGGCGGCGGCGGCCTCGCCCTGCTGCAGCAGAGCGGCATTCCCGAGGTCAAGGGCTTCGGCGGCTTTCCCATCAGCGGGCAGTTTCTGCGCACCACCAATCCCGAGCTCGTGGCCCAGCACGAGGCCAAGGTCTACGGCAAGGCCGGAGTGGGCGCCCCGCCCATGTCGGTGCCGCACCTCGACACCCGCGTCGTCGACGGCGAGAAGTCGCTCCTGTTCGGCCCGTACGCCGGGTTCAGCCCCAAGTTTCTCAAAACCAGCACCTGGTTCGACCTGCCGTTCTCCATCCGCGCGCACAACATCGGCCCGATGCTCGGCGTGGCCCGGCACAACTTCGACCTCATGAAGTACCTCATCGGTGAGGTCTTCGCCTCCCGTGACGCCAAGCTCAAGGCGCTGCAGGAATTCGTGCCGGCCGCCAAGATGCACGACTGGGAACTCATCACCGCCGGTCAGCGCGTGCAGGTCATGAAAAAAGACGCCGACAAGGGCGGTGTGCTGCAGATGGGCACCGAGGTCATCACCTCCGCCGACGGCAGCCTCGCCGGCCTCCTCGGCGCCAGCCCGGGCGCGTCGACCGCGGCGCCGATCATGGTCGACCTTCTCGCGCGCTGCTTCCCCGACCGCATCGAGGGCTGGAAGCCGCAGATTCGCGCCATGATCCCCAGCTACGGCACCCGCCTCAGCGACAACCCCGACGCGGCCGCCGCGTCCCTGGCGGCCACGGCACAAGCCCTCAACCTCACCAACCCCACCGCGGTTCTCACGTCCTGAGGCGCGCCCGGGCGAATCCTCGCACCATGCCGGGCACCGTCTCCCCGCTCACCCAGCCCCTTGAGCCTGGAAAGGCACGCGCTTGCTGCAAAACATCGGTCCGCTGCACATTCTGATCGCCCTGAGCTTTCTGCTCATTCTCGTTCCGATCGCCGGCATCAGTTTTTCGCTGTTGTTTCGGCAGAAGCAGATCGCCGCCGGCCTGATCAAACAGACCCGGCACACCAAC
The DNA here is from genome assembly GCA_046496385.1 of Cryobacterium sp. GTDB lineage: Bacteria > Actinomycetota > Actinomycetes > Actinomycetales > Microbacteriaceae > Cryobacterium. Next base: position 1,973 of record JAWOHA010000009.1, read on the forward strand.
CCGCTCGCGATCGCCGCGCTGGTGTTCGCCTTCGTCGGCGCGGTGCCCGGCGTCGTCTGCGGGCACATCGCCCTCGGTCAGATCAAGAACACCCAGGTCAAAAACACCCAGGACCGCGGCTGGGGCCTGGCCGTGACGAGCCTGTGGGTGGGGTACTACCTCATCGCGGTGGTCGGTCTCGCCGCGGTCATTCTCCTCGGCGCCAGCATGGCCCCCGGGGTCTGAGCCGGCGCCGCCGGGCCGGGGTAGACGCCGCGCCGCGCGCGGGCCTGCCGCAGGTTCTGCCGCGGGGGGGACAGACAAGGTGACATACTCTGTTTGAGGTGTAAATATGACTCTGGGGCTCCCCGGCCATTTGGTGCAGTCCACACTCAGCCGCGCCCTGGCCCGATCGGCGCACTGGTTCGGGCTCGTGTGCCTTACCGGTGCGCTTCTGACCCTGTCGATTCTGAGCCTCAGCCGCACCCCGGAACTCTGGGTCACCGTCGGTGTGATCCTCGGCATGGCCGCCCTGCTGGTGGCGCTGGCCAAGCACCACACCCTCTGGCTCACCCTCGCCTACCTGGTGCTCGGCGGCGGCGCCACGTACCTGTACGCCGTCGCCGTGCTGAGCACCCCCGACGTGTTCACCGCCTCCAACCTGTTTCTGCTGGCCCTGCCCAAGATGGCCCTGGTGATGGTGGGCGGCGCCGGCACCCGGGCCGGGCAGAGCGCCAGCGGCAGCGCCGGCACCAACACCCTCACCGGCGTGCTCTGGGCCAGCGCCGGGTTCGTGATCGCCGAAGCCGCGACCGTGGCCGCGATCGTGCAAACCGATGTTCCCTACCGCGCCGACCTGTTCACCCTCGCCGCATACCTGCTGCTCACCGGCATTCTGCTGCTGGCCGCCGTCGCCCGCCGACGCAGTGCCGCCGCCGCCCAGCTGGTCATTCACCGCGCCGTGCAAGACGACGCCACCCGCACCCTGCGCCACGAACTCGACCACCGGGCCGTGGCGCTGCTCAACGACACCGCCGTGAGCGCCCTCGTGGCGCTGGCCCACCTGCCGGTGGGCCCGGTTCCCGAGCACCTGCTGGGCAGCATGCGCGACACGGTGCACACCCTCACCAAAACCGACTGGCTCACCGACGCCGACACCCGCCCCCGGGGCGACGCCCCCGAGCAGGGCTGGCAGGCCAGCGCCCTGTACGGCGCCGTGGAGCACTGCCGCGACCGCGGCCTGCATGTCGACGTCACCGGCGACACCGCGACCCTGCGCCGCCTCGACGCCGCCACCGACCGCGAGCTGGGGCTGGCCGTGCAGCAGTGCCTGGTCAACGTGATTCTGCACGCCGGCATCGCCGCCGCCGAGGTGCGCATCGACACGCACCTCGACCTGCCTCTCGACGCGAAGTTCGGCCCGGAGCGGCCGAGCCTGGCGGTCATGGTCACCGATGCCGGCCGCGGCTTCACCGAGAGCGAATCCGCCGGTGACCGGCTGGGTCTGCGCCAGTCGGTGCGGCGCCGCATCGAACAGCTGGGCGGGTCTGTGGTCATCTGGACGCGGCCGGGCGCGGGCACCTCGGTGCTGCTCAGCGTGCCGCTGGCCGCCGCCG
>JAWOHA010000111.1:0-7676 GCA_046496385.1 Cryobacterium sp.
TGACACCGCCGATGTACAGTTCGGTGCCGTCGAAGATGGCATCGACGTCGATTTCGATCGCGTCATCGAGAAAACGGTCGACGAGCAGCGGATGCGACGGGCCGATGATGCCCTGTCCCTGCATGCGCACGAAGTAGTCCCCGAGGGCTTCGGTGTCGTAGATGATCTCCATTCCGCGGCCGCCGAGCACGTAGCTCGGGCGCACCAGGACGGGGTATCCGATGTCGTCGGCCGCCTGGGCGGCTCCGGCGTAGTCGACGGCCACGCCGTTGCGCGGCGCCAGCAGTCCGGCGGCATCGAGAATTCCCGAGAACAGCCCGCGTTCCTCGGCGAGGTCGATCGCGTCGGGCGTGGTGCCGAGGATCGGGATCCCGGCGGCTTCGAGGCCGCGAGCGAGGCCGAGGGCGGTCTGAGCGCCGAGCTGCACGAAGACGCCGACGAGTTCACCGCTCTGGCTTTCCGCGTGGATCACCTCCAGCACGTCCTCCAGGGTGAGCGGCTCGAAGTACAGCCGGTCGCTGGTGTCGTAGTCGGTGGAGACCGTCTCGGGGTTGCAGTTGATCATGATGGTCTCGTAGCCGGCTTCGGACAGCGCGAAGGACGCGTGCACGCAGGAGTAGTCGAACTCGACGCCCTGGCCGATGCGGTTGGGTCCCGAGCCCAGAATCACGACCTTGCGGCGGTCGCTGGGCACGACCTCGGTCTCCTGGTCGTAGCTGGAGTAGTGGTACGGGGTGAGGGCGGGGAACTCGCCCGCGCAGGTGTCGACGGTCTTGAAGACGGGGCGCAGGCCGAGGATATGACGAACCTCACGCACGTCCGCTTCACCGAAGCCGCGCAGCTCGCCGATCTGGGCGTCGGAGAAGCCGTGGTCCTTGGCGTGCAGCATCACGTGCCGGTCGAGGCGTTCCGCCGCGGCGACGGTCGCGGCCACCTCGTTGATGAGCACGATCTGGTCGATGAACCACGGGTCGATCTTGGTGGCCTCGAAGACCTGCTCCACGGTGGCGCCGCGGCGCAGCGCCTGCTGGACGGTCACGATGCGGCCGTCGGTGGGAATCTCGCTGGCCACCAGAAGTTCGTCGACAGTGCGGGTCTCCTCGCCCCAGTGAAAGCTGGAGCCGCGCTTCTCGAGGGAGCGCAACGCCTTCTGCAGGGCTGCGGCGTAGCTGCGGCCGATGGCCATGGCCTCGCCGACGGATTTCATGGTCGTGGACAGTCGCGGGTCGGCGGCCGGGAACTTCTCGAAGGCGAAGCGGGGCACCTTGACCACGACGTAGTCGAGGGTCGGCTCGAAGCTGGCCGGGGTGACCCCGGTGATGTCGTTGGGGATCTCGTCGAGGCGGTAACCGATGGCGAGTTTCGCGGCGATCTTGGCGATCGGAAAGCCGGTCGCCTTGCTGGCGAGGGCGGAGGACCGCGATACCCGCGGGTTCATCTCGATCACGATGATGCGGCCGTCGACGGGGTTGACGGCGAATTGGATGTTGCAGCCGCCGGTGTTCACCCCGACGGCGCGGATGATGTCGATGGAGATGTCCCGCATGTGCTGGAATTCCCGGTCGGTGAGGGTGAGCGCGGGGGCCACGGTGATGGAATCGCCGGTGTGCACGCCCACCGGGTCCACGTTCTCAATCGAGCACACCACGACGGTGTTGTCCGCGGTATCGCGCATCATTTCGAGTTCGAACTCTTTCCAGCCGAGGATGGACTCCTCGAGGAGCACCTCGGTGGTGGGGCTGTGGTGCAGACCGTCGGCCACGATGCGGCGCAGGTCGCTCTCGTTGTAGGCGAACCCGGAGCCGAGGCCCCCCATGGTGAAGGACGGGCGCACCACGAGCGGGTAGCCGAGGTCTTCGGCGAAACCGATGGCGTCGTCGACGGTGCCGGTGAGGTGGGACCGGGCGACGCCGGCGCCGGCGTCGAGCACCAGCTGCTTGAAGATGAGCCGGTCTTCGCCCTTGTTGATGGCGTCGAAGCTGGCGCCGATCATTTCCACGTCGTATTTGTCGAGGATTCCGCGCTCGTGCAGCGCGATCGCGGCGTTCAGCGCGGTTTGACCCCCGAGGGTCGGCAGGATCGCGTCGGGGCGTTCCTTGGCGATGATGGTTTCGAGGATTTCCGGGGTGATCGGCTCGATGTACGTCGCGTCGGCGAAGTCCGGGTCGGTCATGATGGTCGCGGGGTTCGAGTTGACCAGGATCACGCGCACACCCTCAGCGCGCAGCACTCGGCAGGCCTGGGTTCCGGAGTAGTCGAACTCGCACGCCTGGCCGATGACGATCGGCCCGCTTCCGATGACGAGCACGCTGTTGATATCGTCGCGCTTGGGCATTACTGGGCCTCTCCTGCCGCGGCGGCTGCGCTGTGCGCAACGACCACATCTCTGAATCGATCAAACAAGTAGTTGGCGTCGTGCGGTCCCGAGGCGGCCTCGGGGTGGTACTGCACCGAGAACGCGGGCACGTCGAGGCAGCGGATGCCTTCGACGACCTGGTCGTTGAGGCTGTAGTGACTGACCAGGACCCGGCCGAAGCCGGTGCGGGACTCGTGCACGCCCTCGATGGGCATGTCCACGGCGAAGCCGTGGTTCTGTGAGGTGATTTCCACCTTGCCGGTGGCCTTGTCGAGCACCGGCTGGTTGATGCCGCGGTGGCCGAAGGGCAGCTTGTAGGTGCGGAAGCCGAGGGCCCGGCCGAGCAGCTGGTTGCCGAAGCAAATCCCGAAGTACGGCACGCCGGCGCGCAGCACCTCCTGCAGCAGAGTGACGTGCGCGTTGGACGCGGCCGGGTCTCCGGGGCCGTTGGAGAAGAACACGGCCGACGGTTTCAGGGACAGCACATGCTCCGCGGTCACTGACTGCGGCAGCACCAGCACCTCGAAGCCGCGCTCGGCGAGGAAGTTGAGGGTGCTGGTCTTCACTCCGAGATCGAGCACGGCGACGGACCCGATGCGCTCCCCGACCGCGGGGATCGAGAAAGGTTCCACGGTCGAGACCGCGTCGGAGAGGTTACGGCCCCGCATGGCGTCGGCCGAGCGCACCCGTGCGAGTTGTTCCCCGTCGGAGAGGGCGAATTCGTCGCCGGAGAAGATTCCGGACCGCATGGCGCCGGCCGCGCGGATGTGCCGGGTGATGCCCCGGGTGTCGACGCCGCTGATGCCGACGACTCCGCCGCCGGTGAGGTCGTCGTCGAGGGTTCGGGTGGCCCGGAAGTTGGACGCGATCCTCGCCGGCTCACGCACGACGAAACCGGAGACCCAGATCTGCCGGGATTCCATGTCTTCGTCGTTGGCGCCGGTGTTGCCGATGTGCGGCGCCGTCATCAGCACGATCTGACCGTTGTAACTCGGGTCGGTGAGTGTTTCCTGGTAACCGGTCATGCCGGTCGCGAAGACGATTTCCCCGAGAGTCTGTCCGGTGCTGCCGTAGGCGCGTCCCTCGTACCGGGTACCGTCTTCGAGCACGAGCACGGCGGGTGCCGGGGCAGGCGCAGGGGCGGATATGGAGTAGCCCACGTTAGGCCTCACTTTCGTCGCGGCCGGCGGCGCTCGAGGCATCCGCCGACATGGTTCGGATCGCGGCGCTCAAGCGAACGCGATCATCAGGGTCGATAAGTCGAAAATAGCTGTCAACGCTCTGGCCGGTGCCGGCCGTGTCGGTGGGCTGCAGCCGCCAGCCGAGGCGGAGCAGGCCGTCGGTTTCCACGACACGGTCGATGGCCATGGTCGCGGCGTCGATCCCGTCGATGGCGGTGCCGGGAAGGTAGACCGGGCGTTCCCCTTGCAGGGCCAGCCACAGACCGGCGCCGGTCACTTCCAGGTCGGCGCGGGCGCGGAACCCGAGGCCGGGGATCGCGAGGCGTTCCAACGGCTGGTCCCGGGGGGTCGTCGCCACGTAGTAGCACTCCGCCGAGGCCAGCAGTATCTGCTCCGTCTCGGGAGCCGCGTAGCCGGCCGACAGCCCGGAATCCCGACGGCTGCGCACCCTCCAGCTGCGCCACATCAACGCGAGGATGCCGAGCAGCACGAGGCCGGCGATGACGGCGGGCAGGGTCCTATCCATGGCTGCCGACCCCGTTCGCGGTGGCGACCTCGTCGGCGGGCCGCAGCTCACCGTCGAGCACCGTCGCGGTACCGCGGTGGAACGTGGCCAGCACCCGGCCGGGCAGGGTCATCTCGAGGTACGGCGAGTTCGCGCTGAGGCCTGACAGGTCGCCCGGGCCGAAGGAACGGCTCGCCGCGGGGTCGTACAGGGTCAGCTCGGCCGGGGCGCCGACCTCAAGCCGGTGCCCCTGACCGGGAATGCGGCCGATCCGGGCCGGGGCGGTGGACAGCACCCGGGCGACGTCGGCCCAGTCGAGCTGTCCGGTGTTCACGACGGCGGCCTGCACGACGGAGAGAGCGGATTCCAGGCCGACCATGCCGTTGGCGGCCGCATCCCACTCACAGTCTTTGTTCTCGACGGGGTGCGGGGCGTGGTCGGTCGCGACGATGTCGATGGTGCCGTCGGCGAGAGCGGCGCGCAGGGCATCGACGTCTTCGCGGCGGCGGAGCGGGGGGTTGACCTTGAACCGGGCGTCATAGCCCGCGACAAGGTCTTCGGTCAGCAGCAGGTGGTGCGGGGTGACCTCCGCGGTCACGTTGATGCCGCGTGCCTTGGCCCAACGGATCACGTCGACGCTGCCGGCGGTGGAAACGTGGCACACATGCAGGCGCGACCCCACATGCTCGGCCAGCAGTACGTCACGAGCGATGATGGATTCCTCGGCGACCGACGGCCAGCCGACCAGGCCCAGTTCGCCGGACAGGGCGCCCTCGTTCATCTGGGCTTTCTCGGTGAGCCGGGGATCCTGAGCGTGCTGGGCGATCACGCCGTCGAAGGCCTTGACGTATTCCAGGGCCCGCCGCATGAGCAGCGGGTCCCAGACGCAGAGGCCGTCGTCGGAGAAGACCCGCACCCGGGCCCGGCTGGTGGCCATGGCGCCGAGTTCGGCCAGCCGGGTGCCGTTCAGGCCCACCGTGACGGCGCCGATGGGCTGCACCGAGACGTAGCCGGCCCGTTCTCCGAGGGCGAGCACCTGCTCGACCACCCCGGCGGTGTCCTGGGCGGGCGAGGTGTTGGCCATGGCGAACACGGACGTGAAACCACCCCGGGCGGCCGCCTGACTGCCGGTCAGCACGGTTTCGCTCTGCTCCGCGCCGGGTTCCCGCAGATGGGTGTGCAGGTCGACGAGCCCGGGAAGGGCCTGCAGGCCGGAGGCCGGCACGACGGTGGCTCCGGCATGGCTGAGCCCGGATCCCATCTGCGCGATACGGCCGGATTCAAGGACCAGGTCGCTGCGGCTGCCGTCGGGCAGCGTGGCATCACGGATCAGATAGCTGCGGGGCGCCGGGGGCGCGAACTCTTCACTGGACATTAGGCATTCTCCCGATCGCCGGACAACAACAGGTATAGGGCGGCCATGCGCACGGAGACGCCGTGGGCGACCTGCTCGCGCACCGTCGATTGCGCCGAATCGGCGGCGGCGGACGATATTTCCAGGCCACGATTCATCGGACCCGGGTGCATCACCATGCTAGCCGGGCCCAGTCGGCCAAAGCGCGCGTCGGTGAGGCCCCAGGCCCGGGAATACTCCCGGCTGTTGGGAAAGAACGCGGCGCTCATACGTTCCGCCTGAATGCGCAGCATCATCACCACATCGGGCCGGGCGTCGATGGCAGCGTCCAGGTCGAACCCGAAGGTTGCCGGCCAGCCGCTCGTATCGGCCGGTACCAGGGTGGGCGGGGACACAAAGGTGACGGCGGCTCCGAGAGCGGTCAGCAGCCACAGGTTGGACCGTGCCACGCGGGAGTGCAGCACATCCCCCACGATGGTCACGCTGACGCCGTCGAGGCCCCGCCCCCGGGACGCCGCTCCGTGCAGGCGGCGGCGAATGGTGAACGCGTCCAGCAGCGCCTGGGTGGGGTGTTCATGGGTGCCGTCGCCGGCGTTGATGATGCCCGCGTCGATCCAGCCGCTCGCGGCCAGCACCGAGGGTGCTCCGGAGGCGGGGTGCCGGATCACGACACCGTCGGCGCCGATCGCGGCGAGGGTCTGCGCGGTGTCTTTGAGGCTCTCGCCCTTGGACACGCTGGAGCCTTTGGCACTGAAGTTGATGACGTCGGCGCTGAGCCGTTTCGCGGCCGCTTCGAAGGAGATGCGTGTGCGGGTGGAGTCCTCGAAGAACAGGTTGACGACGGTCTTGCCGCGCAGGGTGGGGAGCTTCTTCACTTCCCGGGTGGCGACATCCGCCATGTCTTCAGCCACGTCGAGGAGCTCGATCGCGGCGTCACGGGACAGGTCCCGGGTGGAGAGCAGGTGCCTCACGACCGGCCCCCTTCGATGGCGACGAACTCGTCACCGTCGGTTTCGACCAGGTGCAGGTTGATGCGTTCCTCGGCGGCGCTGGGCAGGTTCTTGCCCACGAAGTCGGCCCGGATGGGCAGTTCCCGGTGGCCGCGGTCCACGAGCACCGCGAGCCGGACCGCGCTCGGCCGGCCGTGATCGCCCAGGGCGTCGAGGGCGGCGCGAAGGGGGGGGCCCGAGTAGAGCACGTCGTCTACGAGCACCACGATGGCACCGTCGATGCGGCCCGGAACCAGAGTCTGCGCCGGGGTGCGGGTGCGGGTGCGGGACAGGTCGTCCCGGTACAGGGTGACGTCGAGCGAGCCCACGCGCACATCGGTCGCAGCGGGTTCGATGCGTCGTATCGTGTCGGCGATCCGCTGGGCGAGGATCACGCCGCGGGTGGGGATGCCGAGAATGACGAGATTGTCGGGGCCGTGGTTGGACTCCAGGATCTCGTGGGAGATGCGGGTCACCGCGCGGTCGATGTCAGCCTGGGTCAGCACGGTGTGCCTGGTCAAACCAACCCCCTTCCCCGTCTCACTGGACGGCTGTTAAAGGATGTGTGTTTCATGAAATCATAGCCGATGCCGCGCCGTGCACCGGTCAGGTCTTCTCGCGGTGACCCGGCGAGGCGGGTGCCCGAACCGGTACGGCTAGAACGCCGCCGCGACGAAGGCGTTGAATTCGTCTGCGTCCGTGATGCTGCCGGGGTAGACGGCGCCGTCCACGAGCACGGTGGGGGTGCCCTCGATCACGGCGATCTCGCTGGCTTCGATGGGTCCGGTGAAGGCCCGTTCGGTGTTCTGCTGAGACCAGGCCTGGTAAGCGCCCGCATCGACACAGTCGGCAATGCTCGTGCCGCCGGGAGCCGCCACGCCGGCCAGTCTCACGAGTGCGGCGTCGCTGTGCCCGGCGGAGTTCTCCACGGGCGCAGCGGCGTAGAGGGCCGCGAGCAGGCTCAGGGTGCCGTCGGGATTCAGGGTTGCCTGGCAGGTGAGCGCCGCTGACGCGCGGCTGGAATACTCCGTGCCGGCCGAGGCCCGGTCCAGGAACGTGAGCGCGTGCAACCGCAGGGTGATCGTGTCGTTGGTCACGGCCAGAGCCAGCTGCGGCCCGTTGGTGTCGTCGAAAGCCTTGCAGAACGGGCACATCACGTCGAAGTACACGTCGACGACGACGGGGCCGGCGCCGAGGCTGAGGTAGCCCTCGTCGAAGCGGGCCGCGCCAACGGTGCCCTGGGCGCGGAATTCTGCAGAGTCCCCCGGGACGAAATCGCCCGGAGCGCTGT
>JAWOHA010000319.1:0-9567 GCA_046496385.1 Cryobacterium sp.
GAATGGCATTCCCACCCCACGGGTCGTAATGGCTTTTTCGGAGGAAGCGGCCCTGGCGGCGGTGGAGGCGATGGGCTACCCCTGCGTGCTCAAGCCGGTGGTGGGATCGTGGGGGCGGCTGCTGGCCAAGGTGGACAACCGCACTACGGCGGAGGCCTTCATTGAACACAAGGCCACGCTGGGGGTCAATCACCAGGTGTTTTACATCCAGGAATTCGTCAACAAACCGGGGCGGGATATTCGCGCTTTTGTGGTGGGGGAGGAACCGATTGGGTGCAGACGGAAGTCCGTCAGGTCAGGTGCGGTTTCGTTCCAGCGTCTCATCTGGGCGACTCCTTCATGCAGCACCCACCGCCCCAGCTCGAGGATCAGGCCGGTTTCTTCCGCGATGCGGATGAAGCTGTCCGGCATAATGATTCCGCGCACGGGATGATGCCACCGAAGGAGGGCTTCGATGCCTATGACCCTGCCGGAGGCCAATTCGACCACCGGCTGATACCGCAGTGCCAGTTCGCCGCCGGCAACAGCACTGCGCAGTTCGGCGGTTATGCGTGAGCGTTCCCGGACAGCGTCGAGCATATCGGGGTGGAAGAGCTGGACGGTGTTGCGACCCTGATCCTTCGCCTGATACATGGCGATGTCAGCATCGCGCAGCAGCGCCTCGGCCGGATACCCCGGCGTGCCGATGCAAACCCCGATGCTGGCCATTGCCCAGACCGTTTCGGTTCCGACACGCACGCTGTACTGCAGTTGCTCGGATACCCGGCGCGCAATTTGCAGGATCTCCTCTTCCGTGGCCTCGGTGATGACGACGGCGAATTCATCCCCACCCAGACGGGCCACTGTATCGGCGGCCCTGACGGCGGACCGGAGACGCTTGGCAACCTCGACCAGCACGGCGTCACCGGCACCATGGCCCAGAGTGTCATTTATGGCCTTGAAAGAATCCAGATCCAGCACCAGCACCGCCGGGGCTCTGCCGCTGTCCGCACTGGCCAGGATTGCCTCCTGGATCCGCTCGTTGAGCAGGGTTCTATTCGCAAGGCCTGTTAAGGCATCCGTCTTGGCCATCTGTTCCAGCTCAGCCTGCGCTCGCCCCAACATGGCCGTACGGTCGGCAACCCGTCGTTCCAGATCCGAGTAAATATGGTCAAGTTCCTCCGCGAGCAGGTTGACACCCGTGATGACAGCATCGATGTCATCCCTACGTTCCGAAGCTTTCATGCGTGTGTCCAGCTCACCGGCAGCCAACCGGACAATGCACTCCACCAACTGCTGCAGGCGCGGGTCCTCAGCGGCCTTTCCCGAGCTCATATCGTCCAAAGGTGCAATCCACGACGGGAAGTCTGGCCCTGTGCCGGCCCCGGCTGAAGAACTGGCAACTGCCCCGGGGCCGCCCTGAATCGATCCGTCACGTTCTGAATTCTGCGGTCACCAGCGACCTCCGAGGTGCGGGCCCACTGTCGATACTCCACCAAGAGGAGCACCCACCCGAAGGCGTCTGGCCGCCCGACGGGCGGTCAGTAACCCTGCCGGTCGGCCGGAACGTGTCGGCTACCGCCACCGCCGGTTCCCCCCTCAAAGGAGAGACGCCCGGTGTGGCCCTCATCGCGGCAGGCAACACTTTGCGGCGCTCATGCACGGGCACCGAGCCAGTCCAAGGCTTCGCTGCGCGATGTGAAGAAACGAGTCGGACAAGGCGGGACGTGCACACCGAGGAAGAAGTTCGCCAAGACCCGGTCTACAGGCGATTCGCCTAACAGAGCAATGCGTGAAGCGCTGCAGGGAATCGACCAAACAGCCCTGGCCTCACGGCTAACCGAACCGACTGCTGCCATATCAACGAGCATGGGATGCTCTTCCTGCTGGCAGACCTCGTTGACTTTCGCCATCGCGGCCCGAGCGTCCTCGACCTGAACGTGGACCCCGGGCAGCCAGCGCAGATGGAGAAGCCCGCCATCACTCATTTCAATGCTGTGCTTTGCCTCGCTAGCAGCGACCGGATCCACCACCACGTGTCCTCCCCCGAGCACGCCGCCGAACCATTCAGCCGCTTGTCAAAGATACTCGGGTTCATCGATTTCTCAAACAGACAGCAAGCTGAAAACCCGGGCCAGCAGGCACGGAGGATGCAATCTATCAGCGCGAGTATCCAAATGCCGGGACCATTGCCGATCAGGGATGCAGGTTACTGGTCTCACAGCGGCCCTGAACGAATGACGACTGAGCGACCTCTCACGGGACATCCAAAGCACCTACACGGCAAGAAGCTGGGGACTGTCTCCCGACGGAGCCGTGGGCGGAGTGGCCCCGGCAGATCAGTGGCCGGAGCCTTTGAGCGCGAGAACGTCGGAGTGCTGAACGATGCGGTCGATCATCGCGACGGCCGCAACGTCTGCCCGTCGACATGGCGGTTGCTTCTGACGCGGCTCCTGAGGAGTCGAAGGAAGGTATCGTGATCTCCGCTGGCCTCAAGAACGTCGACGACGCTGAACCCGAGGCCGTCGTTATCGCCGTGGCACGCAGGATCAGAATCTCTTTCGGATAGTGAAGTTGTCGGATAGTCTCACGATCTGAAATTCCCCCGATTGGTAAAACGGCGCTTGCGTTGTCTGTGAAGGAGATTCTCATGACCACTCACCTCGTTCTCGGCGCCGGCTCCATCGGCGAAGCTCTTGCCCATGCCCTCGTCGCACGTGGCGACACCGTTCTGCTCGCGACTCGCTCCGGCACGATCGTGCCCGGAACGACGTCGATCACGGTCGACGCGTCCGATCCGATTGCCCTGGCCGCCGCGGCAACGGGTGCCGCCACGATCTTCCTCGCGACCGGGCCTCGCCAGTATCATCGCTGGCCAGAACTTTGGCCTCCGATGTACCGTGCCGCGATCGAAGCGGCCCACCGGTCCTCGGCCAGGCTGGTCTTGATGAGCAACCTCTACGGCTACGGCGAGGGAAGCACCATGCCGATGTCTGAATCAACGCCGCAGCATCCGACCGAGCCGAAGGGTCAGGTGCGCGCCGAGGGCTGGGCGCTTGCGCTTGCCGCTCAGGCCCGCGGAGAAATCGAGGTGGTCGAGGTGCGGGCGAGCGACTATTTCGGACCAGGTACCGGTCGCAACAGTCAACTCGGCTCGGCTTTTTTCGGGCCGGTTCTCGCAGGCAAGACGGCCCGAATCTTCGGCAGCGCGACCGAACCGCACAGCTGGTGCTATCTGGCGGACATCGTAGCCACCCTCATCGCGGCCGCGGACTACCGCGGCCAGTGGGGCAGGGCGTGGCACGTTCCGGCTGCGGAGCCTCTTTCCCGTGTCGAGATCGCCGAGCGCGTGAATCGACTCACCGGCAAAAAGGGCAGGGTCAAGGAGATCAGTCCGACCGTGCTGAGACTGCTCGGCTTCTTCGTGCCGTTCATCCGAGCGGCCAACGACTCGGTCTACCAGTTCACCCGGCCGTTCATCATCGATTCCGCCGAGACAGAGCGCCTGCTCGGCGTGACCGTCACGCCGTGGACGGTGTCGCTGGCAGCCGTGATCGAAAGCTATCGGGCCCCGAGCGAGTGGGCAGAAACCTGACCACTGATGACATCCGACCTGAAAACGGCCGAACTCAGCTCACGCAGCAGTCTTGCGGTTGCGACGATCAAGTCTCATTCGCGGGAGTATCTGCTGCCGGAGACATTCGAGATCGCCCAGCACCGCGTGTCATCTGTCCTCGTTCCGGTAGGCAACCCCGCCGACACCCGACACGCCGCGATCACCGCCCAGGTTTCCGATGCGTCGGGGCCGACTGGGAACAGTCACCGGTCGAAGCTCGCAGCTATGACGCCCACCACGGCCGCAACGGCTGCCCGTCGACACGGCCATCTTCGTGGGGCCTGCTCATCAGTATCTGGTGCAACTGAATCCCATTGGTCTCGAACCCGAGCCGTGAGCCCGCCATGTACAGCCCCCACACTTTGGCGGTGGGGAGCCCCACCTCCGCGACTGCTTCATCCCAATGCTCGACGAGGTTGGCGCACCAGTCGCGCAGGGTCAGCGCGTAGTGCTGACGGAGGTTTTCCACGTGCAGCACCTCCAAGCCCACATCCTGCGCTTCGCTGATGATCCGGCCCGCGCCGATGAGCTCTCCGTCGGGAAAGACATAGCGATCGATGAACCCGCGGGGCTCCGGTGCGGTGTAATTCTCTGGCCGGGTGATGCAGTGATTGAGAAAGAGGCCGCCGGGGCGCAGTCTGGCCTGCAGAAAGCGAAAGTACGACGCATAATTTCGCACGCCGATGTGTTCGAGCAGCCCGATCGACGAGACCGCGTCGAAGCCGGCTTCTGTGATGTCGCGGTAGTCGCCGTAACGAATCTCCGCCACATCGCTCAGGCCTTCCGCGGCGATCGCCCGCTGCGCCCACGCGGCCTGTTCGCTCGACAGCGTCACCCCGGTCGCCCGCACGCCACGGCTCGCGGCGTAGCGCACCATGCCGCCCCACCCGCACCCCACATCGAGCAGCCGGTCACCCGGCACCAGTCGCAGCTTCTCGAACACGAGCCGATACTTGTTCTCCTGCGCTTGCTCGAGGGAAGCGTCGGCGCGGGGGTAGCAGGCACAGGTGTACGTCATCGACGGCCCGAGCACCCACTCGTAGAACGTGTTCGACACGTCGTAGTGGTGGTGGATCGCTTCGGCGTCACGGGTCTTGCTGTGCCGAAGCCCCGCAGCGACGCGGCGCCAGCGGGAGTGCGCTTCCTCCGGCGGCGGCGCGATCGGGAACAGCCGGCTGACACCAACAGAGCGGATGATGTCCACCATCCTCCGCGCCGATGGGCGTTCGAAGACCAGGCTCTCGGTGAGGGCCTTGAGCAATTCATAGGGATCACCGGGGTGCACTCCGCGGATGTCGAGGTCGCCGGCGATATAGGCGCGGGCCAGACCGAGGTCGCCGCGGCCCGTGGCGAGATAGTTCGTGCCGCGCGGAGTCAACAGATCCAGCCCAAACGGGGCGCTTTGCGGTCCAGCCGAACTCCCGTCATAGGCGGTGAAGCGCACCGGGAGGCGTCCGCCGGCCAGAATCTCCAGAACTTGCGCGAGGGTGAGCTTTCCCGCATCCGTTCCCATCGTCGCCCGATCCTTGAACGTCGTCATTGTCGTTGCACCGCTTTCGCATAGAGGTTGAGCAGGCGTGAATCAGGGTCGTAGCGTTTCTTCACCGCCCGGTAATCGCCCCCGCCGTAGAGTGTGTCGAACTCATGGCGGGAGTAATACGAGTCGGAGTACAGCGACTTGTGTCCGTCGAACTCGCTGACCGTGCGTTCGATCAGCCGGTTGGTCTCCCCCTCGGTTGCCCCGACCGGCACCGTCGACCAGAACCCGACGTTGACGTAGCCCTGCCGGGGCCGGAGCGGATAGAGCGGCCAGACCTCATCGCCCCGCGATCGCAGCGGACACAGCCAGACCGGTTCGATCGGCACGGTGCGCAGAAACCACTCCAGAAACTCCGCGCACCGCTCAATCGGAATCTCCACGTCTTGCACCACACGCTCGCGGGGTGGCCTGCCGTGCAGTTTCTCGAGGCGATCGCCAATACTGAACCGCCGTTCGAACCGCATCAGATGGGCGTAACTGCTGCTGCGTCGGTAGCGCCCCGGCCAGAACCGGCGAATCAGCGCATGCTGCGCGCCGAACGCCGCCGAGCACCAGAACCAGTCGGTGTCCCAGCACCACAGGTAGTCGTGGATGGTGAGTCGGTCCTTCGTCACGCCGTGCTCGTGCCGGATGGATTGATAGTAGATCTGTTGGCCGGTGTAGTCGCTGACGTGGCCCGGCGTGGCGGTCTGCCTGCCCACGCAGAGGTAGCTTTCGTCGGCACCGAACACCACGCCGTCGAGATAGTCGACGGCGACACCGTCGAGGGTGCCGGTCGCCATGATGCCGTGCATTGCCGTCACCAGATCGACGAGCCTGTGGAACCGCACGTGCGTGAGCGCGACGAACGGCTTCACGGGTTCGAGTTCGATTTTCAGACGCACCGCGTAGCCCAAGGTGCCGTAGGAGTTGGGGAAGGCGCGGTACAGATCGACGTGCTCGTGACGGGAGGCGGTGAGCAGGTCTCCGGCGCCGGTGAGGATATCCAGCTCCAGCACGGACTCGTGCGGCAGTCCGTTGCGAAACGACGTCGATTCGATGCCGAGGCCGGTGACCGCGCCGCCGACGGTGATGGTCTTCAACTGCGGCACGACCAGGGGCGCCAACCCGTAGCGCAGCGTCTCGGCGACAAGGTCGTCGTAGGTGCACATGCCGGACACGTCGGCCGTTCGCGCCTGCTGATCGACAGCGATGACGCCCGTCAACCCAGACGTGTCGAGGCCCGGCAGCTGGGCCTTCGTGCGGGTGCGGAACAGATTCGAGGTGGATTTGGCCAGTCGAATCGGGGCCGCCGCCGGCACGGCGCGATAGCTCTGCAGAAGGCGCTGCACGCCAGCGGCGTGAGCGCTCTGGGCGTCGACCACGGCAGCGGGCACGCCGTCACGATAGTCCGACCCGGCGTCCGCCGCGACGGGCACGTCGACAGTCACCGAAAAAAGACGGCGACCGAAGCCTCCGCCCTTCCGCCGTCACGCGCGCCAGAGTCGCGACGGCGAGTCTTCCATCTCGGGCGCAGTCCCTGCACTGGTGTTCACGCAGGGCGATGCAGTGGTCACCGTTGGCCTTCTCGACGCTGTGGTTTCCCGACGAGAGGGCTAGAGCTGTGGGTTCCATGCCCCCGATACCGGGCACCTGACCTACTCGTTCAGGGGTTCATCGCGAACGAGATCAGCCAGCCAATCCGACAGCATGTGTGCGTACACCGGGTCAGGAGACGGGCCGTGCTGATGCGCGTGCCAGCGTGCAGCCGCGGCCGTCGTCGAATGGAGCGAAATGAAATCGGTCAGAGGACAGTCGGCGAGCACCGTGCGGTGGGGCGAAGCCCAGCGCAGAAACTGCCAATGGTAGGCGAAGGCCCCGAGGGCGCTGCGCAACACGTTAGTTCGAAGAGGGAAGGCGAACCCGGCCGCCCAGCCCCGCACATGCTCTGCCGGCATCGGACGGGCGAAGAAATAGCCCTGGCCCAGCGGCACTCCCAGAATGCTTGCGGCCTCTGCCATCCCGGCGTCTTCGAGTCCTTCAATCACGACGCTGACTCCGAAGTCGCGTCCCATCTGGGTCAGCGCCGAGATGCTGCTCAGCGTCTCCATCGGCTTGGACCGGATCTCGGCGAGCAGACCACGGTCGAGTTTGATCATGTCGAAGGGCAGCGCGAAGAGGCGTTGAAGGGTGCTGTGCCCCGAGCCCAGATCGTCGAGGGAGAGACCGACCCCGAGGCTGAGGAGACGGTCGATTGCCTCGATCTGCGCGTCGGACTCCATTGCCAGGGTCTCCAGCAGCTCCAGGCCGAGCCGGTCAGGCGCGATGCCATGGCGGCGGATAGCGTCGCCGACCCACTGTGCACATTCTGCATGCCGGAGCGTGGACGGCGAGACATTCACCGACACCTTGGTTGACAGCCCCTCGTCGTCCCATCGGACGATGCAGGCGAGTGCCTCGTTCAGGCCCCGCCGAAACAGCTCGTCGAGATCGGCCTCATTCAGGGTGGGCAGAAACCGGGCCGGTGGAATCACCGTGCCGTCCGTCAGGGTCAGCCGGGCCAGTGCCTCGACTCGGCTGAGTTCGCCCGTGTGCAAGTCCAGCACCGGCTGCATGAACAGGGACAGTCCCCCGGCGAACAAGTGATCCCGGTAGGACTGGTCGGCCGGCATGTTCGTCGTGTCCTCCACCCGGTCGACGTGCCGGTCTGCCGCTGCCTCGGCACCGTCCGGTGCCAGCGACCACCGCAGGCCGGCGGGACGGTTCGCTCGGGCCTCACGGAGCGCGGCGTCTGCTCGATGAAGGAGGGAACCATCCGTGCCATCGTCCGCGATGCGGGCCGATCCCATGCTTAGGTCGATGGTGCAGTTCTGGCCCTGGTCCAAGTGTGGCAACGGAAAAGGCTTCTCCACGGCCTCGTGCAGGCGCGCCAGTGAGTCCTCCAACCGCGTGCCTCCATCGATGTTCTCGATAACGACGGCGAACCGGTCACCGCCTAGGCAGGCCAGAAAATCGCCTTCCGCCAGGAGTTCTCGCATTCGGCGCCCGAGTTGTTTGAGCAGGCTGTCGCCCGCCTCATGCCCGAAGGTGCCGTTGATCGTTCGGAGTGCGTCGACGTCGATCAGGGCCAGGGCTGCACCGTGGCGTGCCCGCCGTGCGGTCAGGTACTGGTCCAGAGCGCGGCGGTTCGGCAGGTCGGTCACCGGATCGTGGTTAGCCTGAAACCGCAATCCCTCCTGGTGTGCCATTCGCGTGGTGATGTCCCGCTGAACGCTGACGAAGTGGGTGATCGTTCCGGCCTCGTCTCGAAGCGGCCGGATGCTCAGGCTGTTCCAGAACGGGGAACCGTCTTTTCGGTAGTTGAGAATGTCTCCCTCGTACGGCTCCCCGCAGCTCAGCGCCCGCCGGATTGCCGCCGTGATTACTGGGTCCGACCCGGGCCCCTGCAGAATGCGGCAGTTGTCACCGAGGAGGTCGGCCTCGTCATAGCCCGTGATGGCGGTGAAGGACTTGCTGACGTGCAGAATTCTCTGCTGCGGATCGGTGATCATAGAGGCCTTGGACGTGGCGGCGAATGTCCGGGCCAACACGCTTGCGGCATCGTTCCCCGCCGGTCCGGTCGTCGGATGCTCAGGGAAGGTTGCCCGCAGCCCGGATTCGGAGGCCACTGACATGCGCGCGCGAGCGGACCATTCATAAGGGATCACGCAGACGAACCAAGCTCAGGGGACGAACTCATGGTGGCTGCCTTTCGATCGCGTGAGAATGCGGGCCAGAAACCTAGCTTCGCAACCCCGGCAACCCGAAAATGACCGACCGTACTCCCAATGTTCAATCTTACGCCCTGCCACCTGGTTCACTTCCCGGGGTAGACGATGGCCTTCAGCTGCCCGGGTTGCCGTCCGACGGTGAGTGCCCGCTCCGCGTCGGCGAGCCCGAAACGTGCGGTGACGAGGCGGTCGAGGTCGACACGGCCGCTGCTGACCAGTTCGATCGCGAGGGGCCAGGTGTTGGCGTAGCGGAAGACGCCGCTCAGCCAGATTTCGCGGTGGAACCGCCATCTGGAATTCGAGGTTCACCTAATCGGGAAGAGCACTGGCAGCTTCATTATCGGTGACCAGATCGGCCCCCTTCGGCCCCGGCCATGTGGCCCTGGTCGGCCGGGCATCTGGCTCCCGGCGAATAGCGCACCTGTTTGCCGTTTTGTCCATCCTCGCCGGCTCACCCGAAGCCGACCGGTACTCCGTGACCGACGAGCGCTACTCACCCGACATGGTGAAACGACTCCGGATCTCCAATGCCTGCCGACTGCTCGACCGGAGCGAACTGACCATTTCCGCAGTCAGCGAAGCCGTGGGCTACCGAAATCTGTCGAACTTCAACCGCCACTTCTTCGCCGAGACAGGGGTGACGCCCAGGGCGTATCGCCTGATACCGTCGCCGATAGCTCGAA
>JAWOHA010000327.1:0-3806 GCA_046496385.1 Cryobacterium sp.
GTCGGCTTCGCCGTCTACCCGCCCGGCACGACCGTCATCCCGGCGGCGCAGCCCTACCGGCCCTTCCTGCTGACCATGCTCCGTCCCCAGCGCTACCCGGAGGTCCGTAACTCGACCGACGGCGGCATTCTGGAGCCCTACGACGTCGCCTCGTGGTCGCTGCCGCTGTCCATGGGGGTCGAGATCGTCGAAGCCTCCGAGCCGGTCGGCGTCTCCTCCCTCGAGCCGCTGGCCGAAGCGCCCTGGCCCGAGCCTCGCTTCGAGCAGGAAGCTGCCGGACACCTGATCCCGGCCGGGGCCGACAGCGCGTACACAGCGGTCAACCGCCTGCTCGCCGCCGGCGCCGCGGTCCGCCGTCTCGGCGCCGACGCGCCGCCCGGGCGCCGCGGCGATGTCTACCTGGCGGCCGGGGACCTCGGCGCGTCGAAGCTCGCCGAGCTCCTCGGCGGGCTGCACGTGCCGGTGCTCCCCGTCGGGGAGGCTGCCGACGCCGAGCTCTGGCGTGTCGGTCGCGCGCGCGTCGGGCTCTTCAAACCCTGGGTGGCCAGCATGGACGAGGGTTGGACCCGCTTCATACTCGAGCAATACGAGTTCCCGTTCACCAGCATCACCAATGAAGATATTCGATCGGGCGACTTCACCGGTGCGGTCGATGTTCTGCTGTTCCCCGATGTCGATTCCTCGATCATCGCCGGTGGCAAACCCGACAGCGATGACTCCGACAGCCGCTTCTGGTCTCCCCTGCCGCCGCAGTACAGCGGCGGTATCGACGAGTGGACGACCGAGGGTGAAGACAAGAGTTCCAAGGCACCCAAGAAGATCAAGGGCGGCACGAAGATCGAAGAGTGGGTCAAAAACGGCGGCACCGTCGTCGCCCTCGGCTCCTCGACCGAGTATTTCATCGACCTCTTCGAGCTCCCGGTGACCAACGTCCTGGCCAAGATCTCCAGAGACCGCTTCAACTGTCCCGGTTCCACCTTGAGGGCGTTCATGAACACCGACAGTCCGCTGACCTTCGGGATGCAACCAGAAGAGGCGATCTATTTCGGCGACTCCCAGGCCTTTCAGACCCGGGTGCCCGATGCCCGGTTCGACCGTACCGTCATCGCCCGCTACCCGGCCGACGACAAGGACATCCTCATCAGCGGCTACCTCGAGGGCGGCGAGCTGCTGGAGAAGAAGGCTGCTGCCGTGGAGTTCGAAGTCGGCAAGGGCAAGGTGATCCTGATCGGTTTCCCCGCCCAGCACCGCGCCCAGCCGCTGCGCACCTTCAAACTGCTGTTCAACACGCTCTACAAACTGGAGGGCCCGGCCGCACATCAATAGACGGCATTGCAACGCCGATGCCGCGAGGTACCGGCGTCATTGGGAGGCGGATTCCAGGCTTTCATACGCCCTGATCTTCTCCGCAAACTCCTTTGCAAGATCATTGGGGATCGGAAATGTCAGGTTGTACTGGACGATTTTCCACACCCCATCGGTGAGTACCAGGACCCCGGTTCCCCGACAGTTCCCGTAGATGTCATGCCACAAGGCTTCGTCGAACCACGCCGTCTGTCCGTCCGACGCCACGAAAATATTCCGGTCCTTCATGTGGTAGGTCCACCCGCGACCCTGCGAAAAATAGGGTTCGGCGAACGCCTTGAACTCATCGACCGACCATCGTTCGCTGGCATCGGTCCCCATGAAGACGGCATCGTCCGCGAAAAGACTGAAGTACAGCTCTCCGTCGGCCTGCGCAGCGGCCCGGTGCAGACTGCTCAAGACGTCGTCGACTGCCGCCTGCTCGTCAGTCTTCTCTCCAGCGGCCGCGACGACTGAGACCAGACACCCAACCAGGACAATCACACCTACAAGCTTCTTCATATCAACCTCCACCCATCAAATCCATGGCACCGCCCACGGCGGCGATCAGACCACGCAGGCCGAGAGCGACGCACGCGAGAACGACCGCTCCCATCACCACGTTCTGCGCCCTCGAGTTGACGCCACCGTCACCGAGGAACCGTCGATCGTTCATCGTCATCCACAGAAAGACCGCTACCAGCGGCAACAGCAGACCGTTGAATGCCTGGGCGAGGATGATCACCGGTACCGGCCGCACATCGGCGATACCGAACGCCATCCCGACGGCCAGGACTCCCACCCACACCGCCGTGAAACGGCGGGATTTGATGGCCCATCGCTGGTCATCGGCACGGGCGAGGAGAGATTTCGCCGCCAACGCGGCGGCCAACGGCGCCGTGATGGCCGAGGTGAAGCCTGCGGCGAACAGACCCCAGGCGAGCGCTGCGCCGGCGCCCGATCCGAGTCGCAGGTCGAGGACCGAGGCCAACTTCGCGTACTCGAGGCCGCCACCGAGGGCGCTGCCCACCACCAACACCGCAAGCGAGATGACCCCGCCACCGATCACCGCCACACCCAACCCCCATCGCATCTCGTCCAGGTCGCTGTCCCGCGCCAGCGCCGATCCGAGAAAGAGGTTGTAGGGCACGACCGTCGTGCCTACCAGCCCGAGAACCAGGATCGTGGAACCTGCCGGAATCCGCGGGATCGCCAGGCCGCTCAGAAGATCAAGGACGCCCGGGCCGAGACGCACCGCGGTCACGACGAAGGCGAGACCCATCAACGCCACCAGCCCTCCGAGACAGCGCGCGATCCAGCGGGTGCTGCCGGTGGCGAGGAGCAACGCCGCCGCGCCCCCTGTGACCAGGGTGAGCACGCCGGGCGAAATATCGACGATCAGCCGCAGACCGGCGACGCCGCCCAGCAAATTGCCCGCCTCATACGCGGCGCACCCTAGAACGATCCCGCCGCCGACGAGACCCGGTACCCAACCGCCGAATCGCGCACGGATCGCTTCACCGAGTTCTTTGCCGGTCACCACCGTGATGCGGCCGGCGGCCTCCTGGAGGACGAGACAGGCGACCACCGAGAAAAGCAGCGCCCAGGCCAGCGCAAAACCGAAGTCGCTGCCCGCCCGAGCCGCGGTCGTCACCGTCCCCGGACCGATGAATGCGGCTGCGATAACCGACCAGAAGAGAATGTTGAGGAGGCGCTTCACGAAGGCCTCACCGGTCGCCCCTGCGCAAACCCGGCCCCCACCAACTCAACCCGCGGCGAACAGTTGCCACTCACCGGATATGCCCTTGAGTTCGTGCAGGCCGCGATCGGAGAACTCGAGCCGGGAACCCGCAACCAGATCTTTGACGGTCCTCGATGCGAGGACCTCGCCGGGTCCGGCGAGACCCATTACGCGCGCGCCGATGTGGACAGCGATGCCCCCGACCTTGTTCGCGATGAGCTCGCACTCACCGGTGTGGAGACCGGCACGGATCTCGATCCCCAGCGATCTGACGGAATCCCGAATCGCGAGTGCGCTTCGAACCCCGCGGGCCGGACCGTCAAAGGTCGCGAAAAAACCGTCGCCCGCCGTGTCGACCTCGCGCCCGCGAAACCGTTCGAGCTCTTTCCTCACCAACGCGTGGTGTTTCTCGAGCAGATCGCGCCACGAGCGGTCGCCGAGACGAGTGGCGTGCTCGGTGGCGCCGACGATGTCGGTGAACATCACGGTCGCGAGCACGCGGTCCTGATCGGGAACGACCTTCGTGCCGGTCAGGAATTCCTGGACGTGGTCGAGCAGGGCGTCGGTGTCGCCCAGATGAAAAATGTGGTCGCCACCCGGCAGTTCTACGAAGCGGGCGCCCTGGATGTGGTTCGCCAGGTACCGTCCGCAGTCGACAAACACGTACCGGTTTTTGGTGTGATGGAGGACCAGGGTCGGTGCCTGGATCGTCTCGAGTACC
>JAWOHA010000010.1:0-2831 GCA_046496385.1 Cryobacterium sp.
CTGAACCAGCGTTCTTACCCTGCCGGAGCCTAGGTCACGCCCGGGATCGGGGGTGCCGCGCGCGGCTGCGGGGCGTCAGGCCGTGAGCCGCACCGCGATCAGCTCGGCGATCTGCACGGCGTTCAGGGCCGCGCCCTTGCGCAGGTTGTCGTTGCTGAGAAACAGGGCCAGGCCGCGGTTGTCGGGCACGCCCTCGTCTTGGCGAATACGACCCACGAAGCTGTCGTCCTGGCCGGCGGCCTGCAGCGGGGTGGGCACATCTGTCAACGAGACGCCCGGGGCCTGCGCCAACAGCTCGGTCGCGCGCGCCACCGAGAGCGGGCGGGCGAACTCCACGTTGATCGACAGGGAGTGGCCGGTGAAGACGGGCACGCGCACGCAGGTTCCCGAGACACGCAGTTCGGGCAGGCCCAGAATCTTGCGGCTTTCGTTGCGCAGCTTCTTCTCCTCGTCGGTCTCGAAGCTGCCGTCGTCAACGATGCTGCCGGCCAGCGGAATCACGTCGAAGGCGATGGGACGCACGTAAATGGTGGGCTCGGGCAGCTGCACGGCGTTGCCGTTGCGCACGAGCTGCAGCAGGTTCTCGTCTTTCACGGCCACGCGCACCTGGCTGGCCAGCTCGTAGGCGCCGGCGAGGCCGCTGCCGGAGACGGCCTGGTAGGTGCTCACGATGAGGCGCTCCAGGCCGGCCTCGTCGTGCAGCACCTTGAGCACGGGCATCGCGGCCATGGTGGTGCAGTTCGGGTTGGCGATGATGCCCTTCACGGCCAGATCGATCGCTTCGGGGTTCACCTCGCTCACGACGAGGGGCACCTCCGGGTCCATGCGCCAGCCGGAGGAGTTGTCGACCACGGTCACGCCGGCCGCGGCGAAGCGGGGGGCCTGCGCCTTGGCGAGGGTGGCGCCGGCCGAGAAGATGGCCACGTCGAGCCCGGTCGGGTCGGCCGTGGAGGCGTCTTCGACGACCACGTCAACGCCGCGAAACGGCAGAAGCGTGCCGGCCGAGCGCGGTGACGCGAAAAAGCGAATGCTCTTGACCGGAAATTTGCGGTCGGCCAGCAGCTGGCGCACCACGGCGCCCACCTGGCCGGTGGCGCCCACGACGCCGATGTTGATGCCGGGGGCGGTGCTGGTTGCAGAGTTGTTGCGGGCGGTGCTGGGAGTCACGAAAGGTTCCTTTGCTCGGGCCTGATGCCGGATTCGCGGATGCTGCGGGGCCGTGGGGGCGCCGTGGGGCCGATCTAGCGGCCGGTGCCGCCGTGCACGGCGGCTTCGAGGTCGCCGTCCAGCTCGAAGGCGGTGTGCAGCACGCGCATGGCCTGCTGAATGGTGTCGGCGCGGGTGACCACCGAGATGCGGATCTCGCTCGTGGAGATCATCTCGATGTTGATGCCGGCTTCGTAGAGCGCCTCGAACAGTTTGGCGGAGACGCCGGTGTTGCTGCGCATGCCGCCGCCCACGAGGGCCAGTTTGCCGATCTGGTCGTCGTACTGCAGGCTCGCGAACCCGACCAGCTTCTGCTCGTTGGTCAGCGCGGTGAGCACCCGCTGGCCTTCGGACTTCGGCAGGGTGAAGGAGATGTCGGTGAGGCCCGTCGAGGCGGCCGAGACGTTCTGCACGATCATGTCGACGTTGGCGTTGGTGTTGGCGACGATCTTGAAGATCTGCGCGGCCTTACCCGGAATGTCGGGAACGCCGACGACGGTCACCTTGGCTTCGCTGAGGTCGGCGGCGATCCCGGCGATGATTGGCTCTTCCACTGTCTCTCCATTCGCGCGAGCGGTTGCCGCGTTGTACACGATTGTGCCGGTGTTGTTGTTAAACGATGAGCGTACGTGCAGCGTCACACCGTGACGGCGGGCGTATTCCACTGCGCGTATATAAAGAACCTTGGCCCCGGCGGCGGCCAGCTCGAGCATCTCTTCGCTGGTGATCTTGTCGAGCTTGCGGGCCTTGGCGACCACACGCGGGTCTGCGGTGAAGATACCGTCGACATCTGTGTAGATCTCACAGACGTCGGCGCCGAGCGCGGCGGCGAGAGCGACGGCGGTGGTGTCGGAGCCGCCGCGGCCGAGGGTGGTGATGTCTTTGGTGTCGCGGTTGAACCCCTGAAAGCCGGCGACGATGACGATGGCGCCGTCGTTGAGGGCTTCGCGCAGCCGCACCGGGGTGACGTCGAGAATGCGGGCGGCGCCGTGCTGGGCATCCGTGATCATGCCGGCCTGGCTGCCGGTGAACGAGCGGGCGTCGTAGCCCATGCTCTTGATGGCCATGGCGAGCAGGGCCATCGAGATGCGTTCCCCGGCGGTGAGCAGCATGTCGAGTTCGCGCGGAGCGGGCAGCGGGGTGACCTGGTGGGCCAGGTCGAGCAGCTCGTCGGTGGAGTCGCCCATGGCCGAGACGGCAACGACGACCTCGTTGCCGGCCTTCTGAGTGTCAACGATGCGCCGGGCGACACGCTTGATGCTCTCGGCGTCGGCGACGGATGATCCGCCGAACTTCTGCACGATCAAGGCCAAGGTCACTCCTGAGGTTATGGGGCGGGCACGCCGGTGTGACGCGCGTGCAAGAGTCCATCCTAAATGAAGCGACCTGTGGGGGGTCGCCATGTGACGCCGTGCGGCGCCGGCGCGCGCGTGCGACCCCGCAGCCCGCCGGTCGAGGCGGCAGCCCGCCGGTCGAGGCGGCAGCCCGCCGGTCGAGGCGCGAGCTTGGGAGCGATCGAGACCACGCACGCCGAACCCCGGAACCGGTTCGAAGGGCGTCCCACCCGGTCTCGATCGCTCGTTCCTCGCGCCTCGACCAGCGGCAGACCCGCCTCGACCAGCGGC
>JAWOHA010000030.1:0-4449 GCA_046496385.1 Cryobacterium sp.
GTGGCCTCGGTGGCAGGGGCGTCGAAGACGGGCACGCTCTGACGGAACTCGTCGAACCAGGGGGCATCCTGCCACGCCTCGTCATCGAGGTTGCCGTCGATGCGGGGCGGAGCGTCGCCGCCGATCGGGCGGCACGCGACGGCGGGCGTCTGGGCCAGGGCTGGCGCCGCGAAGAGCCCCGCCGCGGCCACAAGAACCGCCGCCAGTGGCACGGCGGGTTGCGGGCGGCGCGCGGCCCTCAAGGCCCGATCTCGGAGCGGCGTTCGCACACGGCCCCGATTCTCGCACGAACCCGGTCCTGCACATGGACTCGTGCTTTCAGAAACATCCAGACCGGTGGCGCAGTGGTGCGCGGCGCGAGCGCACCACCGAAGCGACGGCGACCAACCCCGGCGCAATAAAAAACCCCTCCGCGAGGGAGGGGTCCGTTCGGTCGGAAAGACCGTTTACCAGCGGCTACCGCTGTACCCGCCGCGGTCGTTGTCGCGGCGCTTGTCCTGAGCAACGTTCACCTTGATGGTGCGTCCGTCGAGCTCGGTGTCGTTGAGGGCGGCGATGGCCTTCTCGGCGGCATCGGCGTCAGCGAAGGTCACGAAGCCGAAGCCCCGCGACCGGCCCGAGTCACGATCGGTGATGACCTTGGCCTCGGTGATCTCGCCGAAGGGCGAGAACGCTCCACGCAGTCCCTGGTCATCAGTGTTCCAGCTCAGGCTACCCACAAACAGCTTCTTCGACATCTCTCTTCTCATCTCCCGGAGTCCACATTCGTCTTTCCGAACGGACCCCCGTACTCAAATTAGGGCGGACCACCTGCCCGCCAGTCAGGGACCAACCACGCTGGTCGATCAGCAGGTCGTTACCATAGCACGTATTCTCCAGATTGCAAGCCCCTTTCACGCTGGACTACCTGTTCAAGTGCAAAAACCTTGGATATCTGCACTTTGCGCTGAGAATCGTTCGCCTGTAGACTGGCTCCCGACGGAAAGGAGGACCCATGGCAGAGGAACCCAAGGGCTGCGCCCGAGTCTCCGGTGCGGTGCTCGGTGAGCCGCCGTCGAGCGAACCGGAGTCGCCACAGCCACCTGTCACCGAGAGGAGCACCCGCATGACGGCACGCGTCGGCCAGAAGGCCCCCGACTTCAATGCCCCCGCCTACTACCGGGGATCGTTCACCAACGTCCAGCTGTCCGACTCGTTCGGCAAGTGGATCCTGCTCTGCTTCTACCCGGGCGACTTCACCTTCGTCTGAGCGACCGAAGTGTCGGCGGTCGCCGACAAGCACAAGGAGCTGCAGTCCCTGGGAGTCGAGGTCTTCTCCGTCAGCGTCGACAGTCACTTCGTGCACAAGATGTGGAACGACCATGAGCTCGTGAAGATGGTCGAGGGCGGAGTGCCCTTCCACATGCTCTCCGACCAGGCCGGAAACATCGGCCGCGCCTACGGCGTCTACGACGAGGCGCAGGGCATCGAGATGCGCGGCCGTTTCATCATCGATCCCGACGGCGTTGTCCAAGCCATGGAGGTGCTGACGCCTCCCGTCGGCCGGCGGTTCGCCGAGACCGTGCGCCAGGTACAGGCCTTCCAGCTCGTTCGAGCGAGCAAGGGCGCGGAGGCGACCCCGGCCGGCTGGATGCCCGGCGACCTCGTTCTCCGGCCGGGACCCGATCTCGTGGGCAACGTGTGGAAGGTGTGGAACCCGAAGATGGAGAAATGAGATTGGGCGCCGAGCGCCCAATCTCATAGGTGGAACGAGGAGGGCCGGCCCCGGGGGTCGGCCCTTTGCTTTTCGCTTACCTGAACGACGCACCTCGTGGTGCCTTGGTGAGGGCCGGGTCAGCGAACGCCGGCGACCCCGGCCAGACCACCGTCGACACACAGCTCGCGCCGCAACCGGGCGACGGCCTGGTCGACGTGCTCCCAGGTGAAGCCGTTCTCGGTGCGCCCGAAGTGGCCACCGGCGGCGGTCGACCGGTAGATGGGCCGCCGCAGCTCGAGGCTCGCGATGATGCCGCGCGGAGTGAGCTCGAAGCACGAACGCACCGCCTCGGCAAGATCCTGATCGGACACGCGGCCGCTGCCCAGGGTGTCGACGAGCACCGACACCGGGTCGGCGACGCCGATGGCGTAGGCGAGCTGGACGAGGGCGCGCGTCGCGAGCCGGGCGGCGACGACGGCCTTCGCGATGTGGCGCGCCATGTACGCGGCGGAGCGGTCGACCTTGGTCGCGTCCTTGCCGGAGAACGCACCGCCGCCGTGCGGTGCGGCGCCGCCGTAGGTGTCGACGATGATCTTGCGGCCGGTCAGGCCGGTGTCGGTGGCCGGGCCGCCGTGGGTGAACTCGCCGGCCGGGTTGACCCACACCGCCATGGCGCGGTCGCGCAGTGAATCGGGGATCACCGCGTCGATGACCTTGCGCTGGACGAGTCGCCGGACCTCGGCCAGGGAGACCGACGCTTCGTGCTGGGTCGACACGACGACGGCGGTCACCCTCGGTCTGCCTGCGTCATAGGCCACGGTGACCTGGGACTTGCCATCCGGTCGCAGCCAGGGCATCTCGCCCGCGCAGCGGGCCTCGGTCAGGCGACGTGTGAGGCGGTGGGCAAGCGCGATCGGCAGCGGCATCAGCTCTGGGGTCTCGGCGCAGGCGTAGCCGAACATCATGCCCTGGTCGCCAGCGCCGCCGGTGTCCACGCCGGCGGCGATCTCGGGTTCCTGCTCGTGCAGCAGCAGCTCGACCCGGCACGAGTCGGCATCGAAGCCCTCGCTCGGCCGGTCGTACCCGAGGTCGCGGATCGTCTGTCGTACCACTGCGTCGGTGTCGATGGTCGCTCGTGACGTGATCTCGCCGGCAACCACGACCCGCCCGGTGGTGACGAGAGTCTCGCAGGCGACCCGGGCATGGGGATCGAGGGCCAGGTGGGCGTCCAAAATCGCGTCGGAGACCTGGTCGGCGACCTTGTCGGGGTGGCCCCCGGTGACGGACTCTGAGGTCAGAACTGACGTGTGGATCGGGAGAGCGGCAGGACCGGCGGTCTCGGAACGGGACATGGACACCTCCTACGGCTGCGGTCCGCTTCGCGCAGGGGATGGGAGGCGCCACCACGCAAAAAGCCCGTCGGTGGCGCGACGGGCTCTCGAGGTCGGTTCCCTGTCCGTTCGCGCTTTAGCGGAGTCTCTATCCGGCGCCCGCAAGCTGCGATTCAAATCAGCGCCGGAGCGCATTCTATCACCCTGCAGCCCGGCTCGCGACAGGGCGAAACATGGCCAGGTCGTGGGAACCGCCGGGCGCGCTCATCGGCGGTACACTCGTACGGACCTCACTGGATGGAGAGGCGGCATGTTCAACCGGATGCGCACCGTGGTTGCCGTCGGGGTGCTCGTGTTGGCTGCAGGGTGTGCGGCCCAGCCGCCTCCGCCGCGCGTGGTTCGAGTCGCCTACCACCACCCGGCCGTGACGCTGGATCCGCACGCCCACGACGACGGGTTGACCCGCTGCCTGTTGGCGGGAATCTTCGAGTCGCTGGTCACGGTCAGCCCGGACAACGAGCTCGTTCCCGGCCTTGCCGACCAGTGGCTGAGCCCCGACGGGACCACATGGCGCCTGCGACTGAGGTCGGGCGTCCGGTTTCACGACGGTCGCCCCGTCGAGGTCGAGGATGTGATCGCATCGCTGCGGCGGGCGTGCTTCAACTCGAGCCTGGCGGTTTCGAGCTATCTGACGTCAGTGGTTGCGGTGGATCGGTTCCCGAGCGTGGCGGACACGGTCGAGATCCGGACAAGCGAGCCTTTCCCGCTGCTGCTCACCCGGCTGACCTTGGTCGCGGTGATGCCGCGGGACGCCGACCCGGCCCGACCGGTCGGAACTGGCCCCTACCGATGGTTGGCGGGAGGGCCGGGTGGGCCCATGCGCCTCGGCCGGTGGGAAGGCCACTGGGGGCCGCCAGCGGCCTTCGACGAGGTTCACGTCGAGTTCTTCGATGACGACAACGCCCTCTCCGCGCTGATCGCAGCGGGCTCGGTCGATGTCGTGACGTCGGTTGCTCGTCACGTGCTGGCGGCGAGCGATCGTCGTGGAGACTGGACCGCGATACCCGTGCGCAGCCTTGCCACCACTCTGCTGGGCTTCGCCGCGGTTCCGCCATGGAACGATCCTCGGCTGCGAGAGGCGGTCGACTGTGCCCTCGACCGGGAGCGGCTCGCCGCCGAGGCCTACCCGGACGGCGATGCCGTCGCAGCGCGGTCGCTTCTGCCGGCCGATGTCTTCGGCCATCTGCCGACGGTGCAGGAAGACGGACCCGACCTGGCCCGGGCCCGCCGTCTTCTGGACGAGATGGAGTCGGCGGGGCAGCTCGAAATCGTGCTCGAGCACGCGCGAGATTGCCGAGGAAGAGATCACCGAGCGGCTTTTTCTGCCGATGCTGCTGGAAGCGACCCGGTTGCTGGAGTCGG
>JAWOHA010000031.1:0-10911 GCA_046496385.1 Cryobacterium sp.
TCACCGGCCTGCAGCGCGGCATAGCGGGTTGCCGACTCCGGGATGAAGCGCCACACGACACTGTCCAGATAGGCCGGTCCGTCGTGGGCGGCATCGGCCGGCGGTGAGGTGTAGTCGTCGTTGCGCAGCAGGGAGACGGCGTTCTGCTTCACCCAGTTGTCGACGATGAACGGGCCGGTGCCGACCGGTGCCAGGCAGTTCTCGTCCTGGCCGCGTTCCAGGGCGGTGGGGGACTGCATGCCGAGCCACGGCTGGGAGAGCGACTCCAACAGGGCGCTGTCCGGCTCGCGCAGCTCCAGACGCACGACCGTGTCTGAGACCGCCTCGGTGTCGATGACCTTACCGAGGGCGAGGAACCCGGTGGAGGAACCGGTGTTCGGGTCTTGCAGGTGTGCAACGTTTTCCTGTACGGCCTCAGCGGTGAACGCGGTGCCATCGGTGAACGAGACGTCGTCACGCAGGGTGAACTCCCAACCCAGGCCGTCGGTGTCTTCCTCCCACGAGGTGGCCAGCCAGGGAACGATCTGGCCTTGGTCGTTTCGGGACACCAGAGATTCCATGTATTGGGTGCTGAGCATCCCCTGCGGATAATTGCCGCCCACGTGCGGGTCGAGGCACGTCGGTTCGGAATCCCCGGAGGCATAGGTCAAGGTGCCGCCCTCGATGGGCTCACCGACCTCCGCGGCGGGGGCGGACGTGCAGGCCGTGAGCAGAATACTGACGCCGACCAGCCCGGTCAGGGCCGCCAGTCGCGTGGGGGTGTGTCGCATGAAATCGGTGTCCTCCCCGGCCGCGGCCGAGTGTTCTGGGTTTGTGTGAATCACCTCGGTCGATACCGGTCTTTTCTGGACTCGGTACATCAATAGACTGGGGTGACTTCAATCGTAGAGCACGGGAGCAGCATGGTTCAGTCCAGCGGCAGGGCCGGCCGGCCGGAAGGCTCTTCGCGCGCCATGTTGGAGGAGGCGGCCGCGGAGCTGTTTCTGGAGCAGGGCTACGCCGGCACCACGATCGCACAGATTTCCCGGCGGGCCGGGGTGAGCCGGAACACTCTTTTTCACTATTTCGCCGTGAAGAGCGACCTGCTCTGGGTGGCGGTGGACCGCGTTCTGATCGGCCTGCCCGCGGCGCTCGCCGAGGCCGAGCCGGGATCCGTTCCGACGGATGCCGTACACCGGGCTCTTCTGGGCCTCGCGAACCAATTCGGGTCCGGGGACGTGCCCTGGGCGCTCACCGACCGTGACGTGATGGGCACGACAGCCCAGTTGCAGGCATCCGCGCTGGCCCGCGGCACCCGGCAGGCCGCGCTGGTGTCCCGGTTCGTGCAGTCCCGAGATGCGACGACGGCACCGCTGGCCGCGGCCTTCGCCTGGGCGGTGCTGGCTGCGGCCGCGCAGGCTGCGGGGGTGTGGGCGCGATCCGGGGTGCAACGCGGACCGCTGGCCCCCTATATCGACGACGCCATCTCCCCGGTATGCGCCGGCTTTGGGCGGCACTGGGGGTACGCTGGAGATCACAGACAATGACCCGGCTATCACCGGGAAGTCTTCGGAAGAACGGTTGCACGCCCCCGGGTGCGCATTCTCAGTAGAACCGAACGGGTCGGGCCCGTCACAGCCTCTGAACAAGCGGTCGCCCGGCAGGTCTGGGAGGCAAGCGAGGTGGTACCGCGGCGATTCTGAACCGGATCGTTCGTCCTCGTGGAGCAGGGTTCATCGCGAGCCCGTCCCGAGCAGGAGAAGCACCGTGTACCCCAAGGGTCAGACCCCAGCCGATGCCCAGCCGAACGCCGACGAGTCGGCGGCGCCGAAAGCGCTCGTGCCGTCGCCGAACTTCCCGCAGCTGGAAAACGAAGTGCTCGCCTTCTGGAAGGCCGACGACACCTTTCAGGCGTCCATCGACAACCGTGCCGGCGCCGAAGAATGGACCTTCTACGACGGCCCGCCGTTCGCCAACGGACTGCCGCACTACGGTCACCTGCTGACCGGCTACGCCAAAGACCTGTTTCCGCGCTTTCAGACCATGCGCGGAAAACAGGTGCACCGCCGGTTCGGCTGGGACACCCACGGCCTGCCGGCCGAGCTTGAGGCCGAACGACGCCTCGGCATCACCGACAAGAGCCAGATCGAGGAGATGGGCCTGGCCGCGTTCAATGCCGTCGCCCGCGACTCGGTTCTGGAATACACCAAGGACTGGGAAGAGTACGTCACCCGTCAGGCCCGCTGGGTGGACTTCGAGAACGATTACAAGACCCTCGACATCACCTACATGGAATCGGTGATCTGGGCCTTCAAACAGCTGCACACCAAGGGCCTCGCCTATGAGGGCTACCGGGTGCTGCCGTACTGCTGGCGGGACCAGACTCCGCTCTCGAACCACGAACTGCGCATGGACGACGACGTCTACAAGATGCGCCAGGACCAGACCGTCACGGTCACGTTCCCCCTGCTCGGGGCGAAAGCCGAAGCCCTGGGGCTGACAGCGGTGCGCGCCCTGGCCTGGACGACCACGCCCTGGACCCTGCCGACCAACCTCGCGCTCGCCGTGGGACCGCAGATCGTCTACGCCGTCGTGCCCGCCGGCCCGAACGGCACCCCCGACGCGGAGGTGCTGCGCGAGGGCTCAGGCTCGTCCGCCGAGGTGCTCGGCGCCGAATACCTGCTCGCCATCGACCTGGTCGGCAACTACGCCAAGGACCTCGGCTACGATTCCGCCGCGGAGGCCATCGCATCCGTGTCACGCACCGTCACCGGCACCGAGCTTGCCGGCGTCGGCTATGACCGCCTCTTCGACCACTACGCCGACGAAACCGTGTGGGGCACCCAGAACGCCTGGCGTTTCGTGGTCGCCGACTACGTCACCACCTCTGACGGAACCGGCATCGTGCACCAGGCCCCCGCCTACGGTGAGGAAGACCAGAAGATCTGCGGCGCCGCGGGGATCCCGGTGATCATCTCCCTCGATGACGGCGGAAAATTTCTCAGCGACGTTCCCGAGGTCGCCGGCCAGCTCTGGAGCGACGCCAACAAGCCGCTCACCCAACTGCTGCGCGATCAGGGCCGGTTGCTGCGTCAGGCCAGCTACGAACACTCTTATCCGCACTGCTGGCGCTGCCGCAACCCTCTCATCTACAAGGCCGTCTCGAGCTGGTTCGTGCGGGTCACCGACTTCCGTGACCGCATGGTCGACCTCAACCAGGAGGTGAACTGGGTTCCCGATAACGTGAAAGACGGCCAGTTCGGCAAATGGATCGGAAACGCCCGGGACTGGTCGATCAGCCGCAACCGCTACTGGGGTTCCCCGATCCCGGTCTGGAAGAGCGACAACCCCGACTTTCCCCGCACGGATGTCTACGGTTCCCTCGACGAGATCGAGGCCGACTTCGGGGTGCGCCCGACCGACCTGCACCGCCCCTTCATCGACGAACTGACCCGACCGAACCCCGACGACCCCAGCGGGCAGTCCACCATGCGCCGCATCGAGGACGTGCTCGACGTGTGGTTTGACTCCGGCTCGATGCTGTTCGCCCAGGTGCACTACCCGTTCGAGAACCGGGAATGGTTCGAAGAGCACAACCCCGCCGACTTCATTGTGGAATACATCGGGCAGACCCGCGGCTGGTTCTATCTGCTGCACGTGCTGTCCACCGCGCTCTTCGACCGGCCCGCGTTCAAGAACGTCGTCAGCCACGGCATCGTGCTCGGCAACGACGGCCAGAAGATGAGCAAATCGCTGCGCAACTACCCCGACGTGAACGAGGTCTTCGACCGGGACGGCGCGGATGCGATGCGCTGGTTCCTGATGAGCTCCTCCGTGCTGCGGGGCGGAAACCTCGTGGTCACCGAAGAGGGCATTCGCGAGGGCACCCGGCAGGTGATGCTCCCGCTGTGGAGCACGTATTACTTTTTCACCCTGTACGCCAACGCCTCCGGCCCCGACGGCTACGACGCGAGCTGGCGCACCGACTCGACCGATGTCCTCGACCGTTATCTGCTGGCCAAGACCCGAGACCTCATCGTCGACGTGACCGCCGACCTCGAAGCGCTCGACAGCACCCAGGCCACCACCCGGCTGCGCGACTTCTCCGACGTGCTCACCAACTGGTACGTGCGCCGCTCCCGCGACCGTTTCTGGACCGGAGCCTCATCGACCACCGCCGGGACCCCGCCTGTCGCGACCTCGAACGAGGCCTTCGACACCCTGTACACCGTGCTCGAAACCATCACCCGGGTCGCGGCCCCGTTACTTCCCCTGGTCACCGAGCGCATCTGGCAGGGGCTCACCGGAGGCCGCAGCGTGCACCTCGAAGACTGGCCCGACGCCGGCCTCTTTCCGGCCGATGCGACCCTCGTCGCCACCATGGACCAGGTGCGCAAGATCAGCTCCACAGTGCTGTCGCTGCGCAAGCAGGCCGGGCTGCGCGTGCGACTGCCGCTTTCGACTCTCACCGTGGTGACCGGAGACACGGCCGCCCTGGCCGAGTTCGAGAGCATCCTGCGCGACGAGCTCAACGTGACCGCGGTCGTGTTGGTCGAGCTGCAGAACGAGAGCGCCCTCGCCTACGGCATCACCTCCAAGCTCAGCGTGAACGCCCGAGCGGCCGGCCCGCGCCTCGGCAAGCAGGTGCAGCAGGTCATCAAGGCGGCCCGTTCGGGCGACTGGAACGAGACCGACGGCGTGGTCACCGCCGGCGGCATCGCGCTGCAGGTCGGCGAATACGACCTGTCCCTCGAGGTGGACAACGCCTCCGGCGACGGCGAGACCGCCCTGGCACTGTTGCCCGGCGGCGGCTTCGTGCTGCTGGACACCACGACGACACCGGCCATGGAGGGGGAGGGTTTCGCCCGCGACGTCATCCGGGCCGTGCAGGACACCCGCAAATCGGCCGGGTTCGAGGTGAGCGACCGCATCTCACTGCAACTGGTCTTCCTCGACGACGACGATGCGGCATCGTTCGAACTGGCGCACAACGTGAACGTGGCCGGTGACACCCTCGCCACCCGCTTCGACACGTACCGCCCGTCCACGCACACCGTGCCGACCGGCCTGGTGTCGGAATGGCTGCCCGGCCTGGTCGGAACCGCCGTGGAGCATTTCGTCAGCTTCGAACCGGAACACTATGTCAATCACGGCGCTTTCATCGTCGCCGTCGCCCGAGTGAACGGACCCCTCAATGTCTAAGGCCACCGACCCCACCGACCCCACCGACGACGATTTTCGCGAAGCCGGTGATGCCGTCTTCGCGGCGCTGATGGACCGGGTCGGTGAGGCCGCGCCGCGCCCGCGGCTGGAGCCCACGCGACGGGCCATGGATCTGCTGGGGGACCCGCAGAACGCCTACCCGATCATTCACATCGCCGGCACCAACGGCAAAACCAGCACGAGCCGCATCACAGAGAGCATTCTGCGGGCGTACGGGCTGCACACGGGGCTGCTCACCAGCCCTCATCTCGTGCGACTCAACGAACGCATCATGCTGGACGGCGAACCGATCAGCGATGAGTTCCTGGCCGCGAGCTGGGCCGACATCCAGCCGTACCTCGGCATGGTCGACGCCGAGCTTGAGGCCGACGGTGAAGAACGGCTCACCTTCTTCGAAGCCCTCACCGTGCTGGCCTTCGCCTGCTTCGCCGACGCTCCCGTCGACGTGGCGGTCATCGAGGTCGGTATGGGCGGGGAATGGGACTCCACCAATGTCGCGGTCGGCCAGGTCGCGGTCTTCACGCCGATCGCCCTGGATCACACCCTGCGCCTGGGCAGCACCGTCGCCGAAATCGCCCGCACCAAAGCCGGCATCATCAAACCGTCCGCGGCCATCGTCTCGGCCGGTCAGGATGCCGGCGCGCTGGCGGAACTTCAGCGTGCTGCCGGGCTCAGTGAGGCGACCCTCGCCCTGGAGGGTGACGCCTTCGCCCTGCTGCACAGCACCGTCGCCGTCGGCGGCCAGCTCATTTCGGTGCGCGGCCTCGCCGCAACCTACACTGAACTGTTCCTGCCGTTGTACGGCACCCACCAGGCGCAGAACGCCACCCTCGCCATCGCCGCGGTGGAGTCCTTCATCGGCGGCGGCACTCAGCCGTTGGTGGCCGACATCGTGGCCGAAGGGCTCGGTTCGGTCACTTCCCCCGGTCGGTTGCAGCTGATCGGCGTGGAGCCGACCATGCTCGTGGATGCCGCGCACAACCCGCACGGTGCGGCCGCGCTGTCGGCCGCGCTCACGAGCTACTTCGACTTTGATGAGATCGTCGCGGTCGTGGGAATTCTTGAGGGCAAGGACACCGAGGGCATTGTCACGGCGCTCGAGCCGCAGATCACCCGCTTTCACGTGACGCAGCCGTTGTCCGAACGGGCTGTGCCCATGGACGACCTGGCTGAGAAGATCTCGGGGTGGGTCGGCGACGAACGCACCTTCCGGTTCGACGACCTCAACGAGGCGCTCGAGGCCGCCCGGGACTGGGCCGGCGAAGCGCCCAAACGCGCCGTGATCGTCACCGGATCCATCACCCTGGTCGGGGAGGCCATCATTCTGGCCGACGCCGGAGAATGGTTGCCCGCATGAGCATGCCCGAGCCTTCGCCCACACCCCGCGGCTCCGGGCGTTCCGTGAAACGGTCGCTCGCGTCGATCGTGCTGGGTTTTGAGAGTATCGTCGTGTTCCTCGGCGCCATGGTCGCGTTCGGCCTGGGCGCGGCGCCTCCGGCCATCGCTCTCGGCGGGGGAGCGGCGCTGTGCCTGCTTTTCGTCGCGGTGATCGGCCTGCTGCGGTTCCCGTGGTCGTATCCACTCGGCTGGGCACTGCAGGCGATCGTGATCGCGACCGGTTTTCTCGTTCCGGCGATGTTCTTCGTCGGAGCACTCTTCGCCGCCATGTGGACGTACAGCATGATCCAAGGCACCCGTTTAGACAATCAGAAGGAGTTCGAATGAGCACCCAGATCGAAGAAACCCTCATCCTCGTCAAGCCTGACGGTGTGGCCCGCAACCTCACCGGCGAGATCCTGCGCCGGATCGAGGCCAAGGGGTACTCCCTCGTGGACGTGAAGCTGGTTCAGGCCGAGCGCAGCCTGCTGGCGCAGCACTATGCCGAGCACGAGGGCAAGCCGTTCTACCTCCCGCTGGTCGAATTCATGGAAAGCGGTCCCATCATCGCGTTCCGTGTCGCCGGCAACCGTGTCATCGAAGGATTCCGGTCCCTCGCCGGCACCACGGATCCGTCGACCGCCGCACCGGGAACCATCCGCGGCGACCTCGGCCGCGACTGGGGCCTGAAAGTGCAGCAGAACCTGGTGCACGGCTCCGACTCGCCCGAGTCCGCCGCGCGGGAGCTGGCCCTCTGGTTCGACTGAACACCCGCACCGCGCCAGCCCGCGCCAGCGGCGCAAAAACAACGCTTGCGGATACGGCGATCGTGTTTACACTAAAACCATGAAACGTCGACTCGTCGTGATCGTCGCGGTGCCGCTGCTTCTCGGGCTGGCCGGCTGCGGCCAAGCCCAGGAATCGGCTCAGGACGCCGCCGGTGACGCCGCCGCCACGGCCGCCGCCGCCGCTGCCGCCAGGGTGCAGGAACAGGTGTGCTCGGTGGTGGCCGACGGCCAGATCAGCGAACAAGATCGGCAGACCCTGTCCGGGCTGCTGGTTGCGGCCGAGGCCGCCGGAGTTCCCGCTGAGTTCGTCACGCCGCTCGAAGACATCGCTCAGGCCGGCGATCAACTGCCCAGCGATGCGCTGGAGAAACTGAACCGGGCCTGCGGCTCCGAGGAGACCACGCCGCCCACGAGCTGACCTCGCCTCGTTCAGACACCTCGCCTCGTTCAGGCTCTGAGAAACGCGGTCAGCGTTCAGATGCGGTTGAGAACGTCCATGTGCACCTGCGCCACGACGGCGAACACGATGTAGCAGGCCAGCGTGATCAGAAAGGTCCACGAATACGCTGCGCCCGCCGCGCGCCGCACGGCACCTCCGGCCGGGAGTGCGCCTGTCTTGAGGGTGTAGAGCGTCACGGCGATGAAGCCCGGAATGGTCACCGCCCAGGTCACCATGCACCACGGGCAGAGCACGTCGAGAACGAAGATGCTCTGATAGATCAGCCAGACGACGAAGACGATCGCACCGGTGAAGCCGAGGTTCAGTCCCAGCCAGAACCACCGACCGAACCGCGCACCGGTCAGCACGGCCACGCCGACGGTGATCACCACACTCCACGCGGCCAGCCCGATCAGCGGGTTGGGAAAACCGAACACCTCACCCTGCCAGGACGCCAGATTCGTGCTGCACGACACCAGCACGCTGAAGTTGCAGGAGAGCTGCGCGGCCGGATCTTCGAGCATGCGCACCTTGTCCATGGTGAGCGCGAAGGCCGCTGCCAAGCCGATGAGACCGGAAATAATGAGAAAGACGGCGAGCCCGGTGGGGCGATGTTCACGGTCAAAGAAGGGCACCTCCGGATTATCTCATGGGCTCGGCTCTGGAACGTGAGATTGCATGCGATAATCGACTAAGTCGTTGAGCCGCGCTCAAGCAGACCAGAAAAAACTTATGGGCAGCAGATGCCCAGATTCATTGGTCCCACGACCAAGGACCACGATTATCAGTACGGGCAGCCAGAGCCAAGAGCCGGTTGCGGAAGCACAAGATTCGCGTTGGTGATGTGAAAGCATTTCGTTCGCACGAGAGAGTACCCGGTTGGGTGGCGCGGTTGCCTGTACCGGTCAAGGAGCACACCAGCAATGGTGGAAGAAAACGAATCAAAAAAGCGCACAGGCCTGTTTGGCACGCGCAAGTACACGCGACGGGCGCCAGCGAAGGCGACCTCCGCCACCCGCAGCGCCGACGGCACGCCTGAGGGCGATTCCGGGAGCCAGCATGACGGTGCGCCTGAGCGCACCACTGAAGGGAACGTTGCCACCGTGAGTGCACCGACCGATAACCCGGACGAGAACACGACCACCGAGACCACCGACACCACCGTGCAACCGACCGTTGACGGTGCGGCCGACCACGGCATCGCCGATGCCGTGGCCGCCGACTTCGCCGCCGCTGTGGCCGGTGGCACCTCGGCGCCCGTCGTGCGTCGTGCCACCACCCTGCTCTTCCAGGCTCCCGATCTGGCCTCGCTGCCGCCCCGTGGCGCTTCCCGCCGTGATCTCGAAGCCCAGCACGACGACGACAACGACGACGACGACGAACAGTCCACTCCGACCATGCGGCGCCGGGCTCGTCGACGCAGCGGCGATGAGGGCCGTGCCGGATCCGACGATCCGGCCAACACCGTCGTCAAGGTGCGCGCCCCGCGTGAACCTGAGCTGATCACCGAACCCCAGCGCATCAAGGGCTCGACCCGGCTGGAAGCGAAGAAACAGCGCCGTCGCGACGGCCGTGACGCCGGCCGCCGCCGCCCGGTCATCACCGAGGCCGAGTTTCTGGCCCGGCGTGAGTCCGTCGACCGTGTCATGGTCGTACGCGCCAAACAAGACACCATTCAGATCGGGGTCATGGAAGACGGCGTTCTGGTGGAACACTACGTCGCCAAGAACCAGGACGCGTCGCTGATCGGCAACGTGTATCTGGGCCGGGTGCAGAACGTGCTCCCCAGTATGGAAGCCGCCTTCGTCGACATCGGACGTGGCCGCAACGCCGTGCTCTACTCCGGCGAGGTGGACTGGGACGCGGCTGCTGAGAATTCCAGCA
This sequence comes from Cryobacterium sp., assembly GCA_046496385.1. Lineage (GTDB taxonomy): Bacteria > Actinomycetota > Actinomycetes > Actinomycetales > Microbacteriaceae > Cryobacterium. Next base: position 9,691 of record JAWOHA010000031.1, read on the forward strand.
CCGGAAACAGCGCGCGCCGTATCGAGCTCGCGCTGAAGCCCGGCGACAAGGTTCTCGTGCAGGTCACCAAGGATCCCATCGGACACAAGGGAGCCCGGCTCACCAGCCAGGTTTCCCTGCCCGGCCGCTACCTCGTGTACGTGCCCAACGGCTCGATGAACGGTATCAGCCGCAAACTCCCCGACACCGAGCGTGCACGGCTCAAGAAAATCCTCAAAGAGGTTCTGCCCGACAACGTGGGCGTCATCGTGCGCACCGCGGCCGAAGGCGCGAGCGACGAGCAGCTCACGCTCGACGTGAACCGGCTGACCGCCCAGTGGGCTGACATCGCCCGTCAGGTCGAAACCGTCTCCGCACCCGCGCAGCTGCACAGCGAGCCCGACCTGCTCATCAAGATCGTGCGTGACGTGTTCAACGAGGACTTCCAGAAGATGGTCGTGTCCGGTGACGAATCCCGCGAGACCATCGAAACCTACCTGGGTCAGATCGCCCCCGACCTTGTGGAACGTGTGGAGAACTACCAGAGCGAGTCGGATGCCTTCGACGAGTACCGCATCACGGAGCAGATCGACAAGGCCCTCGACCGCAAGGTCTGGCTGCCCTCGGGCGGCTCGCTCGTCATCGACCGCACCGAGGCGATGACCGTCGTTGACGTGAACACGGGAAAGTTCGTGGGGTCCGGTGGCAACCTCGAAGAAACCGTGACCATGAACAACCTGGAAGCGGCTGATGAGATCGTGCGCCAGCTGCGTCTGCGGGACATCGGCGGCATCATCGTGGTGGACTTCATCGATATGGTGCTCGAAACCAACCGCGACCTCGTGCTGCGTCGTCTCGTCGAGTGCCTGAGCCGGGACCGCACCAAGCACCAGGTCGCCGAGATCACGTCTCTGGGCCTCGTGCAGATGACGCGCAAGAAGCTCGGCCTCGGCCTGCTGGAATCCTTCAGCGAAAACTGCGAGGCCTGTGCCGGTCGCGGCATCGTGATCCACCACGACCCGGTCACCGCACACCGCCAGACCGAACAGCCCCCGCAGGAACGGCGTCCGCGCGCCAAGTCCGGCAACGGCAACGGCAACGGTGGAGGCAGCGGTGGAGGCAGCAACTCCAACTCCAACTCCAACTCCAACTCCAACTCCAACGGGGGCAACGGCAACGGCAACCGTGGCGGAAACGGTGTTCCGCGCGACGCCGCCGCCGACACGGTCGCGGAACCGGTCA
>JAWOHA010000073.1:0-18543 GCA_046496385.1 Cryobacterium sp.
GGGCGAGGAAGGTCTTCACCTGGTCGGGGGTGAGCCGGTCGATGCTGCTGATCACCGTCGACGAGGCGATGGCGGGGGACAGGACGGGCACACCGAACGATCCGATGCTCACGGCGACCATCGAGGCGACCAGAGCCGAGGCGGCGGCGGTGAAAGCGGCCCCCAGAACACGGTCGATGGGGCCGAGTTTGATGCGGGTGACGCCGCTGCGCAGCGCACTGCCGATGCTGGTGCCGATGGACAGCCCCAGAAAGATCAGCAGGAGGGCGGCGGCGATGGAGGCGGGGGTTCGCCATTCCGCCTGCGGCACCCAGGCGCCCACGAACGGCACGACGAAGAATGCCGCGATACCACCGCAGATGACCCCCAGAATGCCGCTGACGCTGCGGAACAGGCCGCTCCGATACCCGTTGACGAGCGACGCGATCAGCACAAGCACGAGAAGCAGGTCGAGAATCGTTGATCCGGCCATGCGTTCGGGTATCCAATCCGTGGTGTGTCGCGCGGCAAACGGCCGCCGTTCTGTCGTCCATTTTCGCACGCGGAGTATCGACAACGGCTGAGCCCGGTGGCTGCGCCCGCCCGTGAGCCCGTCCCCGATGCGAGGCCGTTGCAGGGCCGCGGCACCCCGCAGGCCGTATCCTTGAGTATTCGCAGGAGATTTGGACACCATGACAACGACGAAGTACCCCCGCTGGCTGGCCGCGCTCGTCGTTGTTCCGCTGCTTCTCACCGGCTGCACGGCTGTCGACGGGCAACCTGACGCCGGCGACGCCGCAGCCGCAGACCCGGCGCTCATCTCAGTCGTGACGCACGGAACCCCCGGCGACGCCTTCTGGGATGTCGTCAAGAGCGGTGCCGAACAGGCTGGTGCGGAGTCCGGTGCCACCGTGACCTACCAGGGTGATGGGAACCCCGTCGTGCAAAGCCAGCTCATCGATGCCGCCATCGCGGCCCGGCCCGACGGGTTGATCATCTCGATGGCCAACCCGGAGGGAGTGCGTGCTGCCGTGGAGCGAGCCGTTGCCGCCGCCATTCCGGTCATCACGATCAACTCGGGCCTCGAAGAATCCGCCCGGTACGGCGCCCAGACCCACATCGGGCAGAGCGAGTTCCTGGCCGGTCAGGCAGCCGGTGAGCGGCTCACCGACGCCGGCGTGGGCAGGCTCATCTGTGTCGTGCACGAGGCGGGGAATTCGGGCTTGGAAGAACGCTGCGCGGGTGCCGCCGACACCCTCGACGGGGCCATGACGACCCTGCAGGTCGACGTGGGCAACGTCGCCGACGCCCAGAACATCATCACGAGCAAGCTTCTGGCCGACCCGGGAATCGACGGCGTGCTCACACTGAACACGAGTATCGCCGTTGCGGCGGCCCAGGCCGTGCAGCAGGCGGACAGCCCAGCGACGCTGGCCACGTTCGATGTCTCGGCCGACGTGACGAACCTGGTCAGTGACGGCTCGATCCTCTTCGCCGTGGACCAGCAGCCGTACTCGCAGGGTTACCTGCCGGTCAGCTTCCTGGCCTTGCAACACCGCAACGGCGACATCGTCGGTGGCGGCCAACCGGTGTATTCCGGGCCCGGTTTCGTCACCACCGAGAACGTCGCCCGGGTGGCGGCCTTCGCGGTGAACGGTACTCGGTGACGGCTGGCCTGCGCGCACTGCTGCGTCGCCCCGAGACGGGCGCGGCGGTCGCGGCCATAGCGATCTTCGTGTTCTTCTCTCTGTCCGCCCCGGTTTTTCTCAGCGCCGCAGGAGTGTCCACCTGGCTGTATTCGGCCTCGTTGTTCGGAATCATGGCGGTCGCCGTGGCGCTGCTCATGATCGGCGGTGAATTCGACCTCTCCGCCGGGGCCATGACGGGCACCACGGGGCTCATCGTGGGAGTCACGACCACCCAGTGGGGGCTGAACATCGTTCTGGCGATGATGCTCGCACTCGGTGTGGCGCTGTCGATCGGCGCCTTCAACGCGGTGGTTGTGATGAAGACCGGGCTGCCCAGCTTCATCGTGACTCTTGCCACGTTCTTCATACTGCAGGGCGTGAATCTGGCCCTGACCAAACTCATCACCGGCACGGTCGTGATCCAGGGCATGAACGCCGTGCCCGGTTTCGACCGCGTTGCCGTGTACTTCGCCTCGTCAGTGCCCGTCCTGGGCGCCGATATCAAGGTCGCCGTGCTGTGGTGGGTTGCCGTCACGGCGCTGGCCACCTGGATTCTGCTGCGTACCCGCGCCGGGAACTGGATTTTTGCCGTCGGCGGACAGCCTCAGAGCGCCCGCCAGGCCGGGGTCCCGGTCATGACGGTGAAGCTGGGACTGTTCATGACCACCGCCGGTGCCGGCTGGCTCGTGGGGATGCTGATGCTCTTCGCCGTTTCGACCGTGCAGGCCACCACCGGCATCGGTCAGGAATTCATTTACATCATCTGTGCGGTGGTCGGCGGCAGTCTGCTCACCGGCGGTTACGGTTCGGCAGTCGGCGCCGCCATCGGCGCCCTGATCTACGGCATGACCCTGCAGGGCATCGTCTTCGCCCAGTGGGACAACAACTGGCTCAAGGCTTTTCTCGGCGGCATGCTGCTGCTGGCCGTGCTGGTGAACCTGTCCGTGCAGCGCCGGGTGGGGGTGCGTTCGTGACATCAGGCACTGGGCTGACTCCGATCCTGCAGGTGCGGAACATCGGCAAAAGCTACGGCTCGGTCCAGGCGTTGCAGGGAGTGTCCGCCGACGTCGGAGCCTCCGACGTGCTCTGCGTGCTCGGTGATAACGGTGCCGGAAAATCAACCCTGATCAAGATCCTCGCCGGGGCTCATGAGCCCACCACCGGTGAGGTGCTCCTGGACGGCGAGGTTCGACGGTTCACCGGCCCGAAAGACGCCCTGGCGTGCGGTATCGCCACGGTCTACCAAGATCTCGCCGTGGTGCCGCTCCTGCCGGTCTGGCGCAATTTCTTTCTGGGTCAGGAAGTCACCCGTGGCCGTGGCCCGGCACGTCGCCTGGACGCTGCGGGCATGCGACGCATCACCCGGCAGGAACTGCACCGGATGGGTATCGACCTGCGAGACGTGGACCAGCCCATCGGAACGCTGTCGGGTGGAGAACGCCAGTCGGTCGCCATCGCCCGGGCCGTGTATTTCGGGGCCCGGGTGGTCATTCTCGACGAGCCGACCGCCGCGCTCGGGGTGAAGCAGGCGGGTGTCGTGCTCAGTTACATCGCGCGGGCCCGGGAGCGCGGACTGGGGGTCGTGTTCATCACCCATAATCCGCACCATGCCCACCTGGTCGGGGATCGTTTTCTGCTGCTGCGTCGCGGCGAGAGCCTCGGAACGTTCACACCGGACATCTTGAGCGTCGATGAGATGACGCATCTGATGTCCGGGGGCAGCGAGCTCGACGATTTGGCCCATGACCTGGCACGACGCCCGCAGCCGCCGGACCAGCCCCCTGATCGGGACGATCGGCACCGGTTCTGAGGGCTGCCCGGTGAGGGGTGCACGCTGAGAGGGGGGTCCGGAGCGCTAACCTGAAGTATCAGGAAGGTTCTCAATGACGGATTCCACGGCACACCCCATCTCGGCGATCGCACCGGCCCTGCGGGGGCGGGCATCGTCCAGCCAGCGCTGGTCCAAGCTGGTGTTCCTGCACTGGAGGGTGGATGCCGCCGACGTGGCGCCGCTTCTTCCGGCCGGCCTGCGCCCGGATGAATTCGACGGTTCAAGCTGGGTGGGTCTGATTCCGTTTGTCCTTGACCGGGCCACGGTGTTCGGAAGCCCGCCCATTCCCTACTTCGGCACCTTCGTCGAGGTGAATGTGCGCCTGTACGCGATCGACGCCCAAGGCCGCCGGGGTGTGGTTTTCGTCTCACTCGAGGCGTCCCGGCTCGCCGCCGTGCTGGCGGCGCGGGCGCTGTTCGCCATCCCGTACATGTGGTCGCGCACCCGGTTGACCGAAACCGCCGTGTCCGGCCCGGTGACCGACCCGCCGGCCACTCAGTATCACTACACGTCGCGTCGGCACGGCGCCGCTGCGGCGCACACCGAGATCATCGCCCGGTCCACCGGACGGCCGGTCGTCGGTGACCCTCTCGCCGAATTTCTCACGGCGCGGTGGGCTCTCTTCGCCACGGTGAGGGGGCGCACGATCTACCTGCGCAACCACCATGAACCGTGGCAGCTGGTGACCGCCGAACTCGTGCACCTCGACGACACCCTTCTCGCGGTCGCGGGTTTCGCAGGTCTGAGCGGCCGAGCCCCCGACTCCGTGCTCTTTTCCCCGGGGGTCACGACCTGGTTTGGCAGCGGAGGCTGACCGACGCCGCCTCTGGGCGGGAGGCTAGGCGCAGACCGAGACGCACCAGAGGCCCAGCAACTGCGCGGCCACGGCGGCACAGGCCAGGTTCACGGCGACGAAGACCCCGACCCAGACGATGCCGGGAAGGTGCGTGAGACGGGCCAGCTGATCGGCGTCGGAGCCAGATGCCCGTCGACGCGACCGGGTGACCTGCAGCTCCAGGGCCGCCCGGATAGCGCCGAGAATGAGAAAGGCCGCCAGGAACAGGGCGAAAATGCTCTGCACGGAGTCAGACCCGAACCAGGTCACCACGAAGATGACGCCGCCGGTCACCGCCACCGACCACAAACCGAACCAGTTGCGTATCTGCACCAGCAGCACCGTGAGGGCTGCCAGCAGCGCCCAAAGCATGCCTGCACCGTAACCGAGGCCGAGCAGGGCAGCCGAGCCGAGACCGAGCAGGGCGGGCGCGGTGTACCCGGCGAGCAGGGTGAAGACCATGCCCGGCCCGGTTGGGCGGCCGCGGCTGACGGTGAGCCCGGAGGTGTCCGAATGCAGCCGGATGCCGGTGAGCCGGCGCCCGCTCCATGTCGCGACCAGACCGTGACCGCCCTCGTGGGCGATGGTCACAACGTGGCGGGTAACGCTCCACGTGAACGGCAGGGCCGTCGTCGCCGCCGCGCCGAGGATTGTCCACCAGATCGTTGTGAGGGGCAGGTCGGCGTTCTGCGCACTGATGCGGGCCCACCCGGCGAGCAGAAAATCCATGTCCTCAGCGTAAGCCGACCGGGACGCTCGACTGACCGGGCCTGCGAGCGGCGCTCCCCACCGCGGTACTGGCCAGGCGGTGGGCATTGCGCCATGATGAGCAGCATGAACGCAGCACCTCCACACCTGAATCGCCCTGTTGCGGCCCTGGTCTCCGTCCTGGTCCTGCTCATTGTCCTGTCGGTCATCGTGGTCTTGTCCCAGGGGCCTCCCGAAAGACTCGACGCGGCAACACCGGAGGGTGTGGTGCAGCGCTACGCCAGCGCCGTGATCGACGGAGATGAGGAGCAGGCCATGCAGTACCTGGTGCCGGAGCTCCGGGAGTCCTGCGAGCCCTGGGACATGCCGTCGGCAGATTCGATGCGGGTCACCCTCCTCGCCACAACCCTGCGGGACACGACCGCTGACGTCAGGGTCGCCCTGGTGACCAGTTCTGACGCCGGGGGACCGTTCGGCGCCCCGGAGTACCGAAGCGAAGAAGAATTCGACCTGGTGCGTGTCAACGGCGCCTGGTTGATCCGGTCCGCACCGTGGCCGCTGACCATCTGCCGGGATCAGGCGGATTGGCGGTGAGCTCCGCAGAAACCGGCACGGCCGCCGCCGCTCTCCCGGCTCCCACGCAGGGGGCGGTGCGCCGCCTGATCGTTTTCGTGCTGCTGCTGAGCCTGGTCGTGGTGACCGCCACCGGCGTGGCGGGGCTTCTGAGCCGGCTGCTGCCCGGCGGTGAGCCGATGGTCATCGACGACACCGCCGGTCTCGCCCGCTCTCTCGCGTTCACCCTCGTCGGCGGCCCGCTGGCCGGAGTGCTCTGGTGGCTCGTGTGGCGCCGGCTCGACACCGGCATCGAGCGGCGTTCCCTGGCCTGGGGGCTCTATGTCGCCGGCGTGTGCACCATCGCCCTGGTCGCCGCCACGACGGCGCTCCTGTCCACGGGGGCGGCACTGGTCGGCGGACCGATCGATCCCGGCCTGCTCGCAAGCGGGCTGGTCTGGGCGGCGGTGTGGGGGGTCCATCGCTGGATGCTGCGCCATGCCGAGCGGGGCCCGCAGCGGCTGGTCACGCTCGGCCCGGTCATCGGAGCGGCGTTCGGTCTGGTCATCGGCGTCGGCGGCTGGGTCACCGCTGTCGGCACGGTCTTCGACGCCGCGCTGCGCGCGCCCGGCCTGTCGGGCAGCGTGGGGGACCCCTGGTGGTTCGCTGCGGTGCAGGGACTCGTCTGGGGCGTCGGAGGCTCGTTGGTCTGGTGGTGGCACTGGGCGCACGACGACACCCGACACGATCGCACGGCGCTCGCGGGGGTGGCCCTGATCCTGACCGGAATCCTCGGCGCCGGCATACTGACCCTCTCCGGAGCCGGAGTGAGCGTCTTCGTGGCGCTCCGGCTACTGGTCGACCGCACCGAGCCCGTCACGGAACTGCTGAACCCGCTGGGAACGGCCGTGGCCGCCGGAGGGATCGGAGCCGTCGTCTGGGTGTACCACCGCGCGGTCACGCAGCGGCGTGATGCGGCCGTGCGCCAGGCTGCGAGGCTCGTGACCAGCGGTGTGGCGCTCGTCGCGGCGGCGTCGGGACTGGGCGTCATCGTGAACGCGCTCTTGGCGTCGGCGACCATCTCGATCGCCGGTTCCGGTTCGCGCACGCTGCTTCTGGCCGGGCTGAGCGCTCTGCTCGTGGGCGGTCCGGTGTGGTGGTCGCTCTGGCGGCCCGTGCAGCGGCCGGAACCGGGGCGGAGCGACATCGGATCACCAGGCCGCCGCACCTACCTCATCGTGGTGTTCGGTCTCAGCGCGGTGGTCGCCCTGATCACGGTGTTGGTTCTCGGCTACCGCGTTTTCGAGATGATCCTCGACCCGGTCAGTGGGCGGGCGCTCCTGGAGCGGGTGCGCGCGCCGCTGGGGCTGATCGTGTCGACGGGCCTCGTCGCGGTCTATCATCTCAGCGTCTGGCGCAGCGACCGCGCCGAGAACACCGGCCCCGCCGCCGCGGGGCCACCGGCCATCTCCCGGGTTTTTCTCCTGGCCGATCCGCCCGCCGCCGAATTGATCACCCTCGTCGAACGCACCACGAAAGCGCGCGTCACTCTCTGGCCCCGCCGCGACGCCACGGTTCCCGCCGCGACGGCTCGGCTGGGCTGGGCTGACATCGACGCGATGCTGGTCTCAGACCTGCAGGGGGTGAGCGCCCGGCGCGTGGTGCTCATCAGCGGCCCGGACGGCCGCCTGCAGGTGGTTCCCCTCGCCGACTGATCAAGTCAAACGACGTCGCGGCAGGGTTCAGCGGGAGCGGATCGGCCGCACCACGAGTACCGGGCAGCTGGCGTGGCGAACACACTGCTCACTCACCGAGCCGAGCAACAGTTTGGGAAACCCGCCGCGCCCGCGTGAACCCACCACGAGCATCCGTGCCGGCGGCGACAGGGCGACCAGCGTTTCCGCGGCCTGACCGTGCAGGGCACGATAGTCGATGGTGACCGACGGGTGCCTGTGCGCCAGTGCTTTGGTCTCTTCGATGAGCAGGTTGCGCACCCGACCGGACACCTCGGCGAACGACGACACGAAACCGTTCTCGACGAGTGTTCCCGCCGGTGCGGTGTGAACCGTCCACATCCGCACAATCACGAGGGGCGCCTCCAGCTTGTCGGCCAGATCGATCGCCTGCACCAGGGCTCGTTGGGCGTCGGCGGAGCCGTCGTGTCCGACAAGGATGCTGCCCTCCGGCACGGGGGTCAGCTCCTGGGGCACGAACTGTTCTGTCGGCGCGGGAGCGGATTCCTGAGGTGATTCTGGTGATGTGGACGCTGACATGGGTACCCCGAATCCTTCGCCAGAGGCGCGCCCGGGTGAGCATACGCATAACGGAATATGACCTGAGTCTGGCGGAATCGGGAACGGCTGTCTAGCCGCCGTTCGGCGCGCACGGCCCGTGAGAAACAAGAAAACCCCCGGCAAGCCGAGGGTTTTTTATGTGGGCGATGCGGGACTTGAACCCACGACCTCTTCCTTGTGAAGGAAGCGCGCTACCAGCTGCGCCAATCGCCCGAAGCTGAAGATGAACTTCAACCGCGAGATTGATACTAGCCCAGACCGAGCCGCAAACGCACATCGGGGCCCCGACAACACGCCGCGACGACACGGTTTGCCGATCCGGCCTCGCGTCGGGTAGAGTCTTCAAAGCACGCAGAGATGCGGGCAGTGCGGATGTGGCGCAGTGGTAGCGCATCACCTTGCCAAGGTGAGGGTCGCGAGTTCGAATCTCGTCATCCGCTCGAATGAAAGGGAATCGGCCTTCGGGCCGGTTCCGTTTTATTTTCGTTGCCGTCCGTGCTGGAATTCAGTGCCGGTCGGCAGCCCGGCAGTCGCACGCTGACTGTGACGTGGTGGATTGGCCGAGAGGCGAGGCAGCGGCCTGCAAAGCCGTATACACGGGTTCGAATCCCGTATCCACCTCCACGGGCGATTGGCGCAGCGGTAGCGCGCTTCCCTGACACGGAAGAGGTCACTGGTTCGATCCCAGTATCGCCCACCATGAAAACCCCCGGATCCCGGGGGTTTTTTTGTGCCCGGCGACGGCATCCGCCCGGCGCGCGGTCGCCGGGTCGCACGGTGGGAAAACCGGCACCGTAAATCAGGTACAGTTAGAGAGCACGCGGTGACGCGGGCAGTGCGGATGTGGCGCAGTGGTAGCGCATCACCTTGCCAAGGTGAGGGTCGCGAGTTCGAATCTCGTCATCCGCTCGAATGGTTCAGAAACGGTCTCGCGGGACCACGTCTGAAACTTTCAGAGAAGCACGGCACACGGACGGCAACATGGGCGATTGGCGCAGCGGTAGCGCGCTTCCCTGACACGGAAGAGGTCGCTGGTTCGATCCCAGTATCGCCCACAGACAGAACAGCCCCCCGGTTTACGGGGGGCTGTTCTCGTTAAGACGAAAGACCCCTGACCGCAGCGCCCTTGCACGCGGCCAAAGCCCGCGCACGCGGCTTAAGCCCGCGCACGCGGCTAAAGTTGACGAGTCCGCAATTAATAGGGAGAAATACACGTGGCTGACGGCTTTTCGCTTTTTACCGACCGATCCGTAGTGGCCATGCGCCGCAACGGCGAGCTCACTGATCTGGCGGCCACGGTCACCGAGACCGATGTTGTCGAGCCGGTCACGATCACGTCTCCCGACGGGTTGAACATTCTGCGGCATTCCGCCGCGCACGTGCTCGCCCAGGCCGTGCAGACCGTGAACCCTGCAGCCCGTCTGGGAATCGGTCCTCCCGTCACGGACGGCTTCTACTACGACTTCGACGTGGAGACACCGTTCACCCCCGAAGACATCAAATCGCTCGAAAAGGCGATGGACCGCATCATCCGTCAGGGGCAGCGTTTCATGCGCCGCGTGGTCACCGCCGACGAAGCCCGTGCTGAACTGGCCGGTGAACCGTACAAGCTCGAACTGATCGGGCTCAAAGGTGCCGGCGCGGGCATGAGTGACGACGCCCTCGGTGACGACAGCGAATCCGTCGAGGTGGGCGGCGCCGAGCTGACCATCTACGACAACGTGGACCCGAAGACGGGGGAGACGGTGTGGAAGGACCTGTGTCGCGGCCCGCACCTGCCGAACACCCGCATGATCGGCAACGGCTACTCCCTCACCCGGCTGGCCGCCGCATACTGGCGCGGTTCAGAGAAGAATCCGCAGCTGCAGCGAATCTATGGCACGGCCTGGCCGACCAAGGATGAGTTGCGGGCGTACCAGACCCGCCTCGAGGAAGCCGCCAAGCGCGACCACCGCAAGCTCGGCGCGGAACTGGACCTGTTCAGTTTTCCCGAAGAAATCGGCTCCGGCCTCCCCGTTTTTCACCCCAAAGGCGGCATCATCCGTCAGGAGATGGAGAGCTACTCCCGCCAGCGTCACACCGAGGCCGGCTATGACTTCGTGTACACCCCGCACATCACCAAGTCCAACCTGTTTGAGGTGTCCGGCCACCTGGACTGGTACTCCGACGGCATGTTCCCCCCGATGCACCTCGATGAAGAACGCGACGAATCGGGCCATGTCACCCGCCAGGGCGTGGACTACTACCTCAAGCCGATGAACTGCCCGTTTCACAATCTGATCTTCAAATCCCGTGGCCGCAGCTACCGCGAGCTGCCGCTCCGGCTGTTCGAATTCGGCTCGGTGTACCGCTACGAGAAGTCCGGCGTCGTGCACGGTCTCACCCGGGTGCGGGGAATGACGCAGGACGACGCCCACATCTACACCACTCGGGAAGGCATGAAGGAGGAGCTCACCAGCACCCTGAATTTCGTGCTGCAGCTGCTGGCGGACTACGGGCTCAACGACTACTACCTCGAGCTCTCCACCAAGGATCCGAAGAAGTTCGTCGGCAGTGACGAGGCCTGGGACGAGGCAACCCAGACTCTGTCCGAAGTGGCTCAGGCGTCCGGCCTGGAACTGGTGGCCGATCCCGGCGGCGCTGCGTTCTACGGGCCGAAGATCTCGGTGCAGGCGCGGGACGCCATCGGCCGTACCTGGCAGATGTCGACCATCCAGCTGGACTTCAACCTGCCCGAGCGTTTCGACCTGGAGTACACCGCCAACGACGGCACCCGCCAACGCCCCGTCATGATCCACCGGGCCCTGTTCGGATCCATCGAACGCTTCTTCGCCGTGCTCACCGAGCACTACGCCGGCGCCTTCCCGGTGTGGCTGTCGCCGGTGCAGGTTGTCGGCATTCCCGTCTCTGAGCAGTACGGCCCGTACCTCGACGACATCATCGCCACACTGAAGAAATCCGGGGTGCGTGCCGAAGTCGACCACTCCGACGATCGCATGCAGAAGAAGATTCGCACCCACACCAAAGCGAAGGTGCCGTTCCAGCTCATCGTGGGAGAAGAAGACATGGCCAACAACGCCGTCAGCTTTCGGTTTCGTGACGGCAGTCAGCACAACGGGGTACCTGTCGCCGACGCGATTCGTCGCATCCGGGAGTCCATCGACAGCCGGGAACAGGTTCTGTCCGCATCGACCTCGGAACAAGCGTCGGTGACGCCCGCAGCCGCCGAAGCCGTGCTCTGAATGGCCGGGCACCCGAGTGATCCGCTCTCTGGAACCGCACTCCCCGGACAGGCCTCCGCCGCATCAGAGAGCTCCGCAGGCTTCGCCGCGGTGCCGGACGCCTTTCAACGGCTCTGGACACCGCACCGCATGGTCTACATTCAGGACGGGCAGCAGCCGCACGCCGACGACTGCCCGTTCTGCATCGCCCCGTCACTGACCGACGAGTCGGCCCTGATCGTGGCCCGCGGCACCCACGCGTTCGTGCTGCTGAACCTGTTTCCGTATAACAGCGGGCACCTGCTGGTCTGCCCCTACCGGCACGTGGCCACCTACGACCAGGCCACCCCGGAAGAGGTCGCGGAAATCGGCGAACTCACTCAGATCGCCATGGGTGTTCTCAGCTCGGTCTCGCACTGCGACGGCTTCAACATCGGCATGAACCAGGGCCGTATCGCCGGCGCCGGAATCGCGGAACACCTGCACCAGCACATTGTGCCGAGGTGGGCGCTGGACTCGAATTTCTTCCCGATCATCGCCGGAACCAAAGCCATTCCGCAGCTGCTCGGCGATGTGCGTCGCGACGTGGCGAATGCCTGGCCCGCGCGCTGAGAGTTTGCTGTGTCAACAAGGCGCACCGGGCCCCGGGTCGCCGTATTCGCGGCCCGCATCGACTCCCCAGCAGCCCTTCTGGGCCTTCGCGCGTTTCCCAAGGAATAGGATCTAGTTATGACTGAAATCACCCCCACTGAGCAGTTCGGATCCAAGCGCGTCAAGCGAGGCCTGGCCGAAATGCTCAAGGGCGGCGTCATTATGGACGTCGTCAACGCTGAGCAAGCCCGCATCGCCGAAGACGCCGGCGCCGTCGCTGTCATGGCGCTCGAACGCGTCCCGGCCGACATTCGCTCCCAGGGCGGAGTCGCCCGCATGAGCGACCCCGACCTGATCGACAGCATTCGTGCCGAGGTCAGCATTCCGGTGATGGCCAAGACCCGCATCGGCCACTTCGTCGAGGCGCAGATTCTGCAGGCCCTCGACGTGGACTACATCGACGAATCCGAAGTGCTCAGCCCCGCCGACTACGTCAACCACATTGACAAGTGGAACTTCACGATTCCCTTCGTGTGCGGTGCCACTAACCTCGGTGAGGCACTGCGTCGTATCAACGAAGGCGCCGCGATGATTCGTTCCAAGGGCGAGGCCGGCACCGGGGACGTCTCCGAAGCCACCAAGCACATCCGCACGATCAAGGGTGAAATCGCTCGCCTGTCCAGCCTCGGCACCGAGGAACTGTATGTCGCCGCCAAGGAGCTGCAGGCGCCGTACGAGCTCGTCGCGGAAATCGCGGCCACCGGCAAGCTGCCCGTCGTGCTTTTCACCGCCGGGGGAGTGGCGACTCCCGCCGACGCCGCCATGATGATGCAGCTGGGCGCCGACGGAGTCTTCGTCGGATCCGGCGTCTTCAAGTCGGGTAACCCGGAACAGCGGGCCGCCGCAATCGTGAAGGCCGTCACCTTCTACGACGATGCCAAGGTCATCGCCGATGTCTCACGCGGACTCGGCGAAGCCATGGTCGGCATCAACGTCTCCGATCTGCCCGCACCGCACCGCCTCGCTTCGCGCGGCTGGTAGCCCCGTCGCAACACCACACGAGGCCGGCCCGATCGGCGTTCTCGCTCTGCAGGGCGATTTTCGGGAGCACGCGGAGGTTCTGCGTGCTCTCGGCGCCGATGTGGTTCTGGTACGCCGTCCGGAAGAGCTCGCTGATCTCGGCGGGCTCGTGATCCCGGGCGGCGAGTCCAGCGTCATGGACAAGCTCGCCCGGCTGTTCGGCATCGCTGCGCCCCTCCGTGATGCCGTGCAGCAGGGCTTGCCGGTCTACGGCACCTGCGCCGGTCTGATCATGCTCGCCGATACGGTTCGGGGCGGGATCGCCGGTCAGCAGAGCATCGGCGGCCTGGACATCACCGTGCGCCGCAATGCCTTCGGCTCCCAGACCGCGAGTTTTGAAACCGATCTGCATATTCCGGTCCTCGGCGACCTCCCCATGCATGCGGCGTTCATTCGGGCGCCGGTTGTCGAAACGGTCGGTCCCCGCGCACGCGCCCTGGCCACCCTGGCGGACGGACGCTGCGTCGCCGTGGAACAGGGCAACCTGCTCGGCACCTCGTTCCACCCCGAAATCACCGGGGACAGCCGCTTCCACGAGTACTTCCTGCAAAAAGTGGCTGCCGCTGTCGTTCGTCGCTAGGGTTGCGTCATGAGTCCACGATGACGCGTTACGCAGCCCTGCTGAGGGGAATCAACGTCAACGGGATCACCGTTGCCATGACCGATCTGGTCGACACGTTCACGGGTCTCGGCTTCACCGACGTGAAGACGGTGCTCGCCACGGGAAACGTCATCTTCACGATAGAGTCTCCCCTCGCCTCGGCGTCCGAGGCGGCCGCGCTCAGGGGACGCATTGAAGCGGCCCTGACCGCGCGCTTTCACTATGAGGCATGGATCGTGCTGATCGACGCGGAAACCCTCGACCGGGTCGTGCGGGCGTATCCCTTCGATGCCGGCCGAGAAGGCTGGCAGGCCTACGTGATGTTCTCTTCGGAACCCGGGCACCTGTCCGAGCTGGCCGGGCACGCCCGTGAGCTCAACGCCGCCGAAGAACGCATCGAACTCGGTCACGGGGTGCTGTACTGGGAAGTGAAGAAATCCGTCGGAGTGAAGAGCGCTTTCAGCAAGAAGAGCGGCAAACTCAAATACCGCGCCACGACAACGACACGGCACCTGCACACCCTGCAGACGCTGCTCCACTGACCTGTCGGGAGAGCCGGGTAGAATGTTCTGACCAGCATCGCAATCAGAACTGTTCACCTCAATACCAGCGAGCAGACTACGGGAGAATTATGTCCGGGCATTCCAAATGGGCCACGACGAAGCACCAGAAGGCGGTGACCGACTCTCGACGGGCCAAAGCATTCGCCAAGCTCATCAAGAACATCGAAGTTGCCGCACGTATGGGCGGCGCTGATCTGTCGGGAAACCCGACTCTTCTGGACGCGATCCAGAAGGCCAAGAAGACGTCCGTTCCCAACGACAACATCGACCGCGCCGTCAAGCGCGGTGCCGGGCTGTCCGGCGAGCAGGTCGACTACACGACCATCATGTACGAGGGCTACGCCGCGAACGGGGTCGCCGTCATGGTGGAATGCCTCACCGACAACAAGAACCGCGCGGCCGCCGAAGTGCGCACCACCATGGCCCGCAACGGCGGCACGATGGCCGACCCCGGCAGTGTCGCCTACAACTTCCACCGCAAAGGTGTTGTCGTGGTCGGGCACCACGACGGCCTGACCGAAGACGACATCTTGATGGCCGTACTCGACGCCGGCGCCGAAGAGGTCATCACCGACGAGGACACCTTCGAGGTCTTCTCGGACCCGACCGACCTCGTCGCCACTCGCAGCGCGCTGCAGGCAGCCGGCATCGACTACAACTCTGCCGATATCGCCTTCGTCCCCTCGCTCAAGATCGAAGTCGACGCCGAGACTGCCCGCAAGGTCTTCCGGCTCATCGACGCGCTGGAAGACCTCGACGACGTACAGAACATCTACAGCAATTACGACCTCACGCCCGAGGTGCAGGCAGAGCTCGCAACCGGGACCGAGTAGCCGGCATGGTCCGGGTGCTCGGAATCGACCCGGGCCTGACCCGCCTTGGAATCGGTGTCATCGACGTGGCGGGCAACCGCACCGCGACGCTCGTTGACGTGGGGGTGGTGCGCAGCTCACCCGAGCTGCCCCTGGAACAGCGACTGTTGTTGCTGAGCCGCGGTATCGACGACATGCTGGAACGCCACCAGCCCAACGTCGTCGCCCTTGAACGGGTCTTCGCGCAGAACAACCTGGGCACCGTGATGGGCACGGCCCAGATCAGCGGTGTAGCCCTGCTCCTCGCCGCCCAGCGTGGGCTCACGGTCACCCTGCACACACCGAGCGAGGTCAAGGCGGCCATCACCGGGTACGGCTCCGCCGACAAGAAACAGGTCGGCACGATGGTGGCGCGCATTCTCGGCCTGCGTGAGATCCCCAAACCGGCGGATGCGGCGGATGCTCTGGCTCTGGCCATCTGCCACGCCTGGCGCACCGGTGTTGCCGGCGGAACCCTGCCGACTGTCGGGCAGGTGGCCCAGGCGGACCTGACCCCGGCACAACGGGCCTGGCACGCGGCCGAACGCGGAACAGCCCCGGCGGCTCAGCGGGGAACACCGGTGTCGGTGCCGCCCCGTAGTCTTAAGCAGTGATTTCTTCCGTACGTGGCCCCGTCCTCTCCGCCCTGGGCTCGATCGTCGTCGTCGACGTCGGTGGCCTGGGGTACGCCGTTCAGGTTGTCCCCGCCACGGCGCTGGCCTGTCGCATCGGCCAGGAGGTGACGCTGACGACCACGCTGATCGTGCGGGAAGATTCTTTGACCCTGTACGGTTTCTCCACCGCGGACGAGCTTGCCGTGTTCGACCTGCTGATCGCGGTCACCGGTGTCGGACCCAAATCCGCGCTCGGTGTGCTCGCCGCGCTCACCCCGCAACAGATTGCCCGTGCCGTCGCCCTCGACGATGACGCCGCCTTCCGCAAGGTGAGCGGAATAGGGCCGAAGACGGCGAAGCTGATCGTGCTCTCGCTCGCCGGGAAGATCGCCGTCGGCATTGCCGCTCCGGAGGCTCGGCCGGCCAGCACCGTATCGGCCACCGTGCAGACCGCGCTGATCGGACTGGGCTGGTCCGAAAAGATCGCGGCGCAGGCGGTGGAGGACACGCTGGCCGAGCAGTCCGAAGTCGAACCCGCCGTCGCGGCGGTCCTGCGTCTCGCCCTGGCCCGGCTCGGCCCGGCACAGCACCCGAACACACCCGTCCCGGCACCGCAGGGGAGAGCCTCATGAGCGATCCGGGAGTCGAGGTGACCAATCCTGCCCTGAACGGGGATTCAGAACTGGCGTTCGAGGGTGCTCTGCGGCCCCAGAGCCTCGGTGAGTTCGTGGGGCAGCACAAGGTGCGCGGGCAGCTTCAACTGCTTCTCACGGCCGCGACGATGCAGAACCGTACCCCCGACCACATTCTGCTCGCCGGGCCGCCCGGGCTCGGCAAGACCACCCTGGCCATGATCATCGCCTACGAAGGCAACCGGCCACTGCGCATGGCGAGCGGGCCCGCCATCCAGCATGCCGGTGACCTCGCCGCGGTGCTGTCCTCACTGATCCCCGGCGAAGTGCTCTTCATCGACGAGATCCACCGGATGGCACGATCCGCCGAAGAGATGCTGTATCTCGCGATGGAAGACTTCCGCATCGACATCATGGTCGGGAAGGGTGCCGGCGCCACCTCGGTACCACTCGAACTGGCGCCCTTCACCCTGGTCGGTGCCACCACACGCTCCGGCCTGCTGCCGAACCCGCTGCGGGACCGGTTCGGGTTCACCGCCCACCTCGAGTTCTACGCCGACGACGAGCTGGAACTGGTTCTGCAGCGCGCCGCGGCGCTGATCGGGCTGCCGATCGGAGCCCACGCCCTGCGGGAGATCGCCGGCCGGTGCCGCGGAACACCCCGGATCGCCAACCGGTTGCTGCGCCGGGTGCGGGACTACGCTCTGGTGCACGGGGACGACGCCGACCTTCCCGCCGTGCACGCCGCGCTCGAGCTGTATGACGTGGACGAGATCGGACTGGACCGCCTCGACCGTGAAGTCATGAGCATCATCCTGACCCGGTTCGGGGGCGGTCCCGTGGGGCTGAACACGCTCGCGGTATCCGTGGGTGAGGAGTCGGAGACGATCGAGGCGGTCGTGGAACCGTTCCTGGTGCGGATAGGCTTCCTGACACGTACCCCTCGCGGCCGTGTGGCGACGCCCGCAGCATGGCAGCACTTCGGGCTGAGCGCAATTCAGGCTCAGTAGGCCCTGATGGCCTATAATTCAAGCTGGTTCGAAACGCGCCACACCACATTCTTCGGCCACAGGCCGCAATCGGAAGGTCTCACAACTCTATGGATCCGTTGACTCTCGTCATGCTCGCCGTACTGGCGATGCTGGTTTTCTTCATGTTCCGCAACGGCCGCAAGCGCAAGCGCGACCAGGAAGCCCTTCAGTCGACCATGGTTCCCGGCGCTGACGTCATGACCAACTTCGGCATGTACGGCACCATCGTGTCCATCGATGAGGAGGCCAACAAGGTCGCCCTTCTCATCGCACCCGGCACCGTCGTGGACATCCACCGTCAGACCATCGCGCGTGTTGTCGAACCGATCGTCGCCGACGACGATGAGGCCTCCGATTCCGTCACCGACGCGGATGTCGTCGTTCCGGAACCCGCCGACTTCGGGGCTGACAGTGACGGCACCGCACGCCGCGACGTCGATGATGAGACCCAGCCCAAAAAGGGCGACGCATAACCGTTCCACGGGTTCGACCAGTTCCCCCACCGGGCCCGCGCTCTGATGCGTGGGCCCCGGCCCGAGTGGGCCCCAACGTGCGAAAAGAAAGCTGAGTTCATCGGTGGCTAAGTCCTCACCACGTAAAAAAGCCTGGCGTTCCCTGACCTGGCTCGGTGTCATCATCGTGGGCCTGGTCACCTTCAACGCCATCGGCGTGATGACCGGTGGCGGGTCGTGGACTCCGAGCCTGGCGCTCGACCTCGAGGGCGGTACCCAGATCGTTCTGGCGCCCCAGGTCGAAGAGGGCCAGAACGTCACCAACGAGCAGCTCACCCAGGCCGTGTCGATCATTCGGCAGCGCATCGATTCCGCGGGCGTCAGCGAATCGGAAATCACGACCCAGGGCGGCCAGAACATCGTCGTCTCGCTGCCGGGAACGCCCGATGACGAGACGATCAGGCGCATCGAATCCTCCGCCAAACTGGAATTCCGGCCGGTGCTGGTCGCGTCCGGACCGTCCACCGACATCGTCGGTGAAGACGGGGAGTCCACTCCGGCGCCGCCGGTGGATCCGGACTTGTCCACCACCCCCGAAATCGCTCCCACCGATGCCAGCGACCTGAACTACATCACTCCGGCCCTGGCCGCGCAGTTCCAGGCCTTCGACTGCGCCGAAGCCGACACCAGCAACGTGGCGCCCGCCGCGGAACCCCTCGTCACCTGTGAGGTCGACGGCTCGATCAAGTACATCCTCGGCCCCGTCGAGGTCAGCGGAGAGACCATCGCTGACGCCACCAACGGCCAGGTCACCACCCAGAGCGGCGCCACCACCGGTGAGTGGGCGGTCAATATCGTCTTCGACGGCACCGGAACCGAGCAGTTCGCCGACGTCACCACCCGCCTCAGCGGGCTGCAGGGCGCGCAGAACCAGTTCGCGATCGTGCTTGACGGCCAGGTCATCTCGGCCCCGCGTACCCTCGCCGTGATCACCGACGGTGAGCCGCAGATCACCGGTCA
>JAWOHA010000093.1:0-3913 GCA_046496385.1 Cryobacterium sp.
CAGATGAACGCTTTCGGGTCACCGTCGCTGGTGAGCACGACGTCAATCTCCGTATCTATGATCTGTGGCATGGCAAAACTCCTCCATTGAATTAGAACAAACTTCTGATTCAAAGTTTACGCCGAACCTCCGACACCGGCTAGGGGTATGTCTGGACGCGTGCTGTGAAACCCTCATGATCAGCATGTTCACTTTTAAAAAACCACCGCTGATCCTTTAAGCTGACCCTGAAACACCTCGTCACACATCCTTTCCGCTCCCCGTTTTCCACGGGTGTCGACGGCGGAAGAACCAGAAAGGTATTTTCATGACAGTCAACAGAGCAGTTGCCTACAAAAGCCCGGGCGTCGTCGAGGTCATCGACACCGCCTATCCCAGCTTCGAACTCAAAGACGGACCGGGGGTCAACCCCGCCAACGTCGGTCGTAAGGTGCCGCATGGCGTGATTCTGCGCACGGTCACGACCAATATTTGCGGCTCAGACCAGCACATGGTGCGCGGTCGCACCACCGCACCGCAGAACCTCGTGCTCGGCCATGAGATCACCGGTGAGGTCGTCGAGGTCGGACCCGACGTGGAATTCATCAAGGTGGGAGACATCTGCTCGGTCCCCTTCAACATCTCCTGCGGCCGCTGCCGCAACTGTAAGGAACGCAAGACCGGCATCTGCCTGAACGTGAACCCCGACCGCCCCGGCAGCGCCTACGGCTACGTCGACATGGGGGGCTGGGTCGGCGGCCAAGCCGAGTACGTGCTGGTGCCCTACGCCGACTGGAACCTGCTCAAGTTCCCCGACCGGGACCAGGCCCTCGAGAAGATCATGGACCTCACCATGCTCTCCGACATCTTCCCGACCGGTTTTCACGGTGCGGTCACGGCCGGCGTCGAAGTCGGCTCCACCGTGTACGTTGCCGGAGCCGGCCCGGTCGGCCTCGCCGCCGCCGTGTCTGCCCAGCTGCTCGGTGCCGCCGTGGTGATCGTGGGCGACATGAACCCGGAACGCCTCGCCCAGGCACGCAGCTTCGGCTGCGAGACCATCGACCTCACCAAGGGCGAGCCGGGGGAGCAGATCGAACAGATCCTCGGTGTGCCCGAGGTCGACGCGGGCGTCGACGCCGTGGGCTTCGAAGCGCGCGGTCACGGCAAAGAGACCGGCACCGAGGCGCCGGCCACTGTGCTCAACTCGCTCATGACCATCACGACCGCCGGCGGCGGACTGGGCATCCCCGGCCTCTACGTGACCGGTGACCCGGGCGCGAAAGACACCGCGGCGCAGGAAGGGTCGCTATCCATCCGTCTCGGCCTGGGCTGGGCCAAGTCGCTCACCTTCGCGACCGGCCAGGCGCCGGTCATGAAGTACAACCGTCAGCTCATGATGGCGATCCTGCACGACAAGGTGCAGATCGCCAAGGCCGTGAACGCCCAGGCGATCACTCTCGAAGACGCCCCGCGCGGCTACGCCGAGTTCGATGCCGGAGCCGCCACGAAGTTCGTGCTGAACCCGAACGGCTACATCAAGGGCTAGTCCCGCCGGAGCGTGCGTCGGCCACCGGCCGGTGCACGCTCCATTCGCCCCGAGCATGGGCGCGCCTCATTTCGGTGGGCGCTACGACGATTACCGTAGCGGGCGCCGAAATCGGGCGCGCGGGCGTTTGCTCTCACTGGTTGAGGAGCGGGCACGATTTTCGCCCACGAATCAAACCTGCGCCCGGCCCAGACCAGCGGAGGTCAGCGGAGGTCAGCGGCCGGTGAAGTACCCGGTGCGAGCCTGACCCACGTGCTCACTCATCAGCCGTTCCGCAAGCGTGGCATCGCCGGCGTCGATTGCCGCCATGAGCGGTCGGTGATCGTTCCACAACCGCTTGCCGCGTGAATACTCATCGGAGGCATATAACCATTCAATTTTACGCGACACCTGCTGCAGCAGCACAGTGAGCGAGGCACTGCCGCTGAGCTCGGCGATACCGAAATGAAACCGGCTGTTGATGTCGGGCAGGGTCTGCAGAGCCCCTGCCGCGACGGCCGCGTCTCCGGCGTCTAAGAGTGTCGCGAGCAGGTGCCGTGTCGTCGCCCACTGCTCGGAGGGAACGCCCGCCGTGAACAGCACCGCCGCACGTTCGGCAGCCCGCCGTGCCAGGGCCGACTCCACCACGTGCCGCACGGCGAAGAGGTCTCCGGCATCGTCGGAGGGGATCGGGCAGACCCGGGACCCCACGAACGGCCGTGATTCCACGAACCCCTCCGCCTCGAGAGCGTGCAGCGCTTCCCGCACCGGAACCCGTGAGGTGCCGTAGCTGGCAGCGAGTGACACCTCGGTGATGCGACCGCCCGGCGGCAGGGTGCCACGCACGATGTCCTCGCGAATGGCGTCCTGCACCCGCTTCGGCGCTGCGGGTGCGGCCGAAGCGGCTGGGGCTGGGGCCGGGGTGGGCGACAGCGGTAGCGGGCTAACGGGTGAAAGCGGCACCGGGGATGGCTCCTAACAGGTCACGGGTGTAGTCAGCGGCAGGTGTGCGGAACACCGTGTCGACATTCCCGGCCTCCACGACGCTACCCGACCGCATTACGACCACATTATGCGCTATCTGCGCCACCACGGCGAGGTCATGCGTGATGAAGAGGTAGCTCAGTCCCAGCTGCGCCTGCAGATCGCTCAGCAGGTTCAGGATTTGCTCCTGCACGAGCACGTCAAGCGCCGACACCGCCTCATCACACAGCAGCAGCTGCGGCTCGAGCGCAAGGGCGCGGGCAATGGCGACACGCTGCCTCTGGCCGCCTGAGAGTTCATTGGGCCGCCGCTGGGCGATGGCTCGCGGCAGGGCTACCTGGTCGAGCAGTTCCGCGACCCGGGCCCGTCGACCCGCGCGGTCACCGACCTGAAAAATACGCAACGGCTCGTCGATCAGAGCTTCAATGCTGTAGCTCGGGTCCAGCGACCCGTACGGGTCCTGGAAGACGGGCTGCACAATGCGGCGCAGCGCCCTGCGGTCGGCGCTGTTGCTGCCTGTGATGCTTTGCCCCTGCACCAGGGCCTGCCCGCTCGTGGCGGTCTCCACGCCGAGGATGATGCGGGCGACGGTGGTCTTGCCCGAGCCGGATTCCCCCACGATGGCGGTGGTGGTGCCGCGACCCACCGTGAACGAGACGTTGTCGACCGCGCGCACCACCCCGCCGCGTTGCCCGCGCAGCGCGAACTCCTTGACCAGATCGGTGACGACGAGAATCGCCGGGCTCGCGGCGGCCGGCCCGGCGGCCTCCGCCGCGACATGTTCGGGAATGGTGTGGATCACTCCGGTAAGGGTGGGCGAGGTGAGCGTGGGCGCCGCTGCCACAAGCCGGCGGGTGTATTCGTGCGCCGGCTCCAACAGAATCTGCGCCGGTGTGCCGACCTCGACGATGCTCCCCTCGGAGGCGACCATGATGCGGTCGGTGCGGTCCGCGGCAAGCCCCAGGTCATGGGTGACAAACAGCAGCGTCATGCCGCGGGCGTCTACCAGCGTCTGCAGGTGGTTGAGAATCTGGCGCTGAACCGTGACATCGAGCGCCGAGGTGGGCTCGTCGGCGATGAGCAGTTCCGGTTCCCCAGCCAGCGCGATCGCGATGAGCACGCGTTGACGCATACCTCCTGAGAACTCGTGCGGAAACTGCCGGGCCCGGCGGGCGGCATCCGGAATGCCGGCCTCGGTCATGAGCTCCACGACCCGGCCGGTGATCGCCGTCCGGCCGCGCAGCCCGTTGCGGGCCCGATGGCTGACCAGGGCATCCGCAATCTGTGCGCCGACCTTCATCGACGGGTTCAGGTTAGACGCCGGATCTTGCGGAATCAGGGCGATACGACGCCCACGGATGCCGCGCATCTGCTTGTCGCTTGCTGTCGCCAGGTCGAATCCCGCGTCGGAACCGCCGGGCGCGC
>JAWOHA010000158.1:0-7471 GCA_046496385.1 Cryobacterium sp.
TCGAACCGTACTTCGTCTGCGACGAGTGCCCGCCCTGCAAGGCCGGCAACTACCACCTCTGCGAGAAGATGGGGTTCATCGGACTCGCCGGCGGCGGTGGCGGCCTGAGCGAGAAGGTCGTCGTCGACCAGCGTTGGGTGCACCCGATCGGTGACATCCCCCTCGACGAGGCCGCCCTGATCGAGCCGCTCTCGGTCGCGCACCACGCCGTGGTCCGCAGCGGCGCGAAGGCCGGGGACGTGGCCTTGATCGGCGGCGCCGGGCCCATCGGCCTGCTGACGGCCGCCATTCTCAAGGGTATCGGCGTGACCACGATCATGTCCGAGCTCAGCACCGCCCGCAAGGAGAAGGCCCTCTCCAGCGGCGCTGCAGACCATGTCATCGATCCCACCACCGAGAACGTCAAGGCTCGGGTGCTCGAGCTCACCGACGGCGTCGGCGTGGACATCGCATTCGAGTGCGCCGGCGTCAACATCGTGCTCGACACGCTGCTCGATGCCCTGCGTCCGGCCGGTGTGCTCGTGAACGTCTCCATCTGGGGGCACCCGGCCACGGTGGACATGCAGAAGATCGTGCTCAAGGAGATCGATCTGCGCGGCACCATCGCGTACGTGCGCGACCATGCCGAGACCATCGCCCTGGTGAAAAGCGGCACGATCGACCTCAAGCCGTTCATCACCGGCCGGATCAATCTGGACGACCTGATCACCGAGGGCTTCGACACCCTGATCAACCACAACGACACCGCCGTGAAGATCCTGGTTCACCCGTAGCGACCGCGGGCGGGGCGCCGGCCCCGCCCACCCAGAACCGCGCCCCATTTCGGTGACCGCTACAGCCATTACCGTAGCGGTCACCGAACGGGGGCGCGCTCGCACACGATGACCGTAGCGGTCACCGAACGGGGGCGCGCTCGCACACTCCCAGCGCTCGCACGTTCCGGGCTCTAGGAAGCCTTCGGTGTCAGCGGTCCCCGCGCCAGCCGGGTGGGGGCCGCCTGCGCGACCGGCTTCAGCACGATCAGATCCAGGTTCACATGTGCGGGGCGTTCCACACTCGACACGATCGTTTCGGCCACGTCTTCGGCGGTCAGCGGATGCGGCACGTCGGCATACGTCGCAGCCGCCTTGTCCGCGTCTCCGTCGAAGCGCACCAGGCCGAACTCCTCCGTCTTGACCATGCCCGGGGCGATTTCGATCACCCGGATCGGTTCCCCGTTCAGCTCCAGCCGCAACACCTCGGTCATGGCATGCGCGGCGAACTTGGCCGCGTTGTACCCGCCGCCGCCGAGGTAGGCCACGTGGCCGGCGATCGAGGTGACGGTGACGATACTCGCCGCGCCCCCGTCTGCCGCGATCGTGCTGCGCAGCAGCGGCAGCACGGCGGTGGTGACCCGTTTCACGGCCAGCACATTGATCTGGAACATCCACTCCCAGTCCGCGATGCTGGACTCCTCCACCGAGTCCAGGCCCTTGGCGCCGCCGGCGTTGTTCACGAGCGCATGCACCGGCCCGCTCCGCCCAAGGTAGTCCCGCAGCGCGTCAACGTCGGCCTGCACGGTCAGGTCTGCGGTGAAGACCTGCGCCCCGGTCTCCGCGGCGAGCGCGGCCAACCGGTCGGCGCGGCGCGCCACCGCCACCACGGCCCAACCATGACTGCGGAACAGCCGCACGGTGGCGGCCCCGATTCCGGAACTTGCACCGGTCACAACTGCGCGTCGAGTATCCATTTCCCTATTCTGACGCGAGAATGGGGTCAATGAGCACAGACCCGGACCTTTCCCCTCCGTCAGCCCCCGTCGGCACTACGTCAACGGTGCCGACGCCCGGACCGCCGCCGCCCGCGGTCCCGAAGAAGGAACGGGTACCGCTCTGGGACAACGCCCGCTGGCTTGCGATCACGCTGGTCGTGGTCGGTCACGCGATCCTGAAGCTCATCGGTGAATCCGACACGGCCTACGCCACCTACCTGTTCATCTATGCCTTCCACGTTCCCCTGTTCGTGGCGGTGAGCGGCTACTTCGCCAAGTCCGGCCCCCCGGACACCCGGCAACTGAGCCGACTGCTCACCGACCTGGTGTTTCCGTACGTGATCTTTGAGACCATCTGGACCACCGTGCGCTGGCTGCTCGGCGGCAGCTTTCGGCTCGACTACTCCTCGGCTTCCTGGACGCTGTGGTTTCTGCTGGCCCTGGTGGTCTGGCGCATCCTGTTGCCCTATCTGGTGCTGCTGCGCTATCCGCTTGTGGTGAGCGTGTTGTTGTCCCTCGGCGCCGGGTACGTCGACCAGATCGACAGCACCTTCGCCCTGTCCCGCACGATCGGCCTGCTGCCGTTTTTCGTGTTCGGCTGGAAACTGCGCCAGTTGCACCTGACCGGCCGCTGGCTGAGCCTGACGTCGGGTGCCGTCTGGCGTTGGCGCGTGGCCGCGCTGGCGCTGTTCGGGACCGTGGCGGTGCTGTGCCTGGTCTTCACCCCGCAGCTGCGTGCACTGCAGGTGCGACGCTTTCTGCTGTACGACGAGGCCTACGCCAGCTTCGGCTACGACCAGTTCTGGGCTGTCGGCGTCCGGCTGGGCCTGATGATCCTGGCGTTCGGGCTGGTCGTGGCATTCCTCATGCTGGTTCCCCGGGTGACGACCTGGTTCAGCCCGCTCGGCACCGCCACCATGTACATCTATCTACTGCACAGTTTTGTGCTCTATCCGCTGCGCGAGTCGGGGGTGTTGGACGGCCCGCAGCCGGCCTGGATGCTGCCGGCCCTGATCGTGCTCAGCGTGCTGATCTCGGCGGGCCTGGCGCAAGCCCCGGTGCGGCGACTCACCAGGCCCCTGGTGGAACCCCGGGGACGGTGGCTGTTTCGCACCGAGGCGGCCACTCTCACCGGCACGATTGTGCTGCCGGCCCGCGACCTCAAATGAGGGCCGTTCGGGGTTGCCGATCAGCCGGGCACCGAACGTGACGCCGTGTTGCACGGTCTCTTGTGCACGTTCGGCGACCTGCTTAGGCTCGCCGGTGAGCGTTGGAGAGTCCAGGGCTCGGGCCAGGAGGAGACCTTATGAGTGACGCCATCGCGGACTGGAAATTCGAGACCAAGCAGGTGCATGCGGGCGCCCACCCCGACCCCGTCACCAACGCCCGGGCCACTCCGATCTACCAGACCACGTCCTACGTCTTCAACAGTTCCGAGCACGCCCAGAGCCTGTTCGCCCTGGCCGAGTTCGGCAACATCTACACCCGCATCCAGAACCCGACCCAGGCCGTGGTGGAAGAACGCGTCGCCGCGCTCGAGGGCGGCACTGCCGCGCTGCTGCTGGCCTCCGGGCAGTCCGCGTCGACCTTCGCGGTGTTGAACATCGCCCAGGCCGGCGACCACATCGTGTCGTCCAGTTCCATCTACGGCGGCACCTACAACCTCTTCAAATACACGCTCAAGAAGCTCGGCATCGAGACGACGTTCGTGGAAGACCAGGACGACGCCGAGGAATGGCGCCGCGCCGTTCAGCCCAACACCAAGCTGTTCTTCGCCGAAACCATCGGCAACCCCCGCATCAACGTGCTCGACATCCGGTTGGTCTCCGATGTGGCGCACGAGAACGGCGTGCCGCTGATCGTGGACAACACCATCGCGACGCCCTACCTGATTCGACCCTTCGAGCATGGGGCCGACCTGATCGTGCACTCCGCCACCAAGTTCCTCGGCGGGCACGGCACCATCATCGGCGGCGTACTCGTGGACGGCGGACGGTTCGAATGGTCGAAGAACGTGGAGAAGTTTCCGGGTCTGACCGAACCCGACCCCTCGTACCACGGCGCGAGTTACACCGCGGCGCTCGGCGACGGCATCGCGTACATCATCAAGGCCCGCGTGCAACTGTTGCGCGACCTGGGTTCATCCATCGCCCCGGCGAGCGCCTGGCAACTCATTCAGGGCATCGAAACGCTCAGCCTGCGCATTGAACGTCACGTGCACAATGCCCAGCAGATCGCCGAATGGCTCGAAGCCCACCCCGACATCGCCGCGGTCAACTATGCCGGGCTGCCTTCCAGCCCCTGGTACGCGGCCGCGAACCGCTACGCGCCCCTCGGCGTGGGCGCCGTGCTGTCCTTCGAGCTCACCGGCGGCGTCGACGCCGGCCGCGCCCTCGTCGACAATCTGAGCCTGTTCAGCCACCTGGCCAACATCGGTGACGTGCGCTCACTGGTCATCCACCCGGCATCCACCACCCACTCCCAGCTCACCCCGGAACAGCAGCTCACCGCCGGCGTCACGCCGGGCCTGGTGCGCCTGTCAGTGGGCATCGAGAACGTCGCCGACCTGATCGCCGACCTTGAGGCCGGTCTCGGTGCCGCACGCGCCGTGACCACCACGTCCCGGCTGAGCGCCTGACCGACGACGACGGGCCGTTCCGAGTCGTTGAAAGACGCAACGTTCGGCAGGGTAAGCGTTCCCCCGGCAGAATAGACGTACCTATGGAATGGCAACTCTCAGAAGACACGGTCCCGTCCAGCTTCGTCACGCCCGCGGACGAGCGGGCTCTACTCGGCAAGCCGCCGGCAACCGGCGCGTGGCGCGACGGCGACCCCGTCGGCCATCGCCGGTTTCAGGCTATCGGCCCGCTCACGCTGGAAGCCGGCGGTTCTCTGCCGCACGTACGCATCGCCTACGAGACCTGGGGCACGCTGTCTCCCACCGGTGACAACGCGGTGCTGGTGTTGCATGCCCTCACCGGCGACAGTCACCTGCTCGGCGCCGACTCCCCCGGTCATGCCACCGCCGGCTGGTGGTCGGGCATCGTGGGCCCGGGGCTGGCCATCGACACCGACCGCTGGTTTGTCGTCGCCCCGAACATGCTCGGCGGGTGTCAGGGCAGCACCGGCCCGTCTTCGCTCGCACCCGACGGCGTGGAGTGGGGCGGCCGGTTTCCGTACCTCACCATTCGAGACCAGGTCGCCGCCCAATCGGTCTTCAGCGACCGACTGGGCATCGACACCTGGGCGGCCGTGATCGGCGGATCAATGGGCGGCATGCATGCCCTGGAATGGGCCGTCGAACACCCTGACCGAGTGCAGCGCCTGCTCATCCTCGCTGCACCGCCCGAAACCACCGCCGACCAGATCGCACTGAACTCGGTGCAGATCGAGGCCGTGCGCAGCGACCCCCTGTTTCGTGGGGGCGACTATTACGACGCCGCCGACGGCCCCACCGGCGGGCTGGCCCTGGCCCGGCGGATGGCGCTGCTGAACTACCGCAGCCCCGCCGAACTGAACCTGCGCTTCGAACGAGACTGGCAGAGCCCGATCAGCCCGCTCGGTGCGGGCGGTCGGTTCGCGGTGGAGTCCTACCTCGACTTTCACGGCAACAAATTCACCCGACGTTTCGATGCCAACAGCTACATTGTGCTGGTCGACGCCATGAACTCGCACGACGTCGGGCGCGGGCGCGGGGGTATTGCTCCCGCTCTGGCCCGCATCACGGCGCTGACCCTCGTGGTGGGCATCGACAGCGACCGGCTCTTTCCCGTGGACGGGCAACGTCGGATCGCCGAACACCTGCGCAACCCGCTCGACGGGACCGAGGCTGTGGTGCTGAAGTCGGCCTACGGTCACGACGGATTCCTGATCGAAAGCGACGCCGTAAGCACGCAAATTCGCCGCCTGCTGCACTAACCCGCGTCTACCCCGCTATGGTGCAGGTGTAGCCCCATGCGGGCTGCCCCGCCGATCACACCCTCATCCGGCGGGGCACACCATATTTCGACGAGACAGGGTTCATGAATCGCGTTCTTCGAGAGCGGAATCGACTGCTGCAACGCGCCGCGCAGACGGTCGGTCTCGCCGGGTCGGTCACGGCGTTCGCCTGCCTGATGATTCCGCAGGCTGTTGAACGTGAGGTGCTGCTGGCCTGCCTGAGCCTGTTGCTGGTCACGGCCCTCAGCCAGTACCAGCTCGGCCGTTCCGGCGCCCTGCGTTACCCGCTCTTCATCGTGCTGGGCGGTCTGCTCATTCTGATCGTGCTGGGGTTCGGCAGCCACCCCGATGAGGCGTTGAACAGTGTCGAGGAGTCTGCGGTCGGCGTTGTGGCCGGCGCAGTCATGTCGAGTGTGGCCGCCGTGCTCGTGGTGAGCCGGGCCCGCGTCGCCCTGCTGGTGGTGATGTTCACGATCACCGTGTCGTGCCTGCTGGCCATCGAGATATTCCGGCAGGGCTCCACGGTGCCGCTCACGCTGGCCTCCGCCAGTTGGCTTGCCACCGCCCTGCTCGGATGGTGGATCTGCGCGAGCGTGCCGCGGGTTCTGCACCGCATCGCCGCGATCGGCCGGGCCCACCACGCAGAACGGCACGCCAGCGAGCTCGAGGCCCAGCGCCGCCAGGACGCCCGGCTGCTGCACGACACCGTGCTCGCCACCCTCACCCTGCTGGCGCACTCCGGCCGCGGAGTGAACCCCGCCGCTCTGCGCCAGCAGGCCGGTGACGACGCCCGCCTGCTGCGCCAGCTGCGTCTGGGCGGGCTCCCCACGCCACGCCGTTCCGGCGTGTACACGCTGGAACCGGCGACCGAATCCACCCTCGGCAACACCCTCGAATCGGTGCGACAGCGTTTCGGCCGTATGGGCCTGGAAGTCGATTGGCATGGCAGCGGCCAGGTTCTGCTTCCCAGTAACGTGCTGGACTCGTTTCTTCTGGCCCTGGGCGAATGCCTCGAAAACGTGCGCCGTCATTCCGGCGTGACCCGCGCCGATGTGACCATCACCGACGATGACACGACCGTTCGGGCCATGGTCACCGACACCGGTGTCGGCTTCAACCTCGGCGCGGTCAACAGCGAACGGCTCGGATTCGCCGAGTCCGTCGTGGCCCGGCTGCGCGATGTGGGCGGCAACGCCCGACTGTTCTCCTCGCCCGGCTCCGGAACGACCGTGGTTCTCGAGGTGCCGAAATGACCCGCCGCATCCGTTTCGACCGGCGAGAGAACGACCGGCAAGAGAGCGCTGAGGACTTCGCGTTCGCCGACCAGCCCGGTATTCCCCCGGCCGAAGGCGTGGGACAGGTCGTGCTGGGAGACCAGAACGGCCTCGGCGGCCGGCATCTGGGCCTCGGTCTCGGCCTGAGCGGCGCCTGCATCGTGCTGTACCTGCTCGTACGGTTCGTGGCGGAGTGGGCAGGCCACCCGGCCCCGCTGCTCAGCCTCGCCGCGTGGGTGCTGCTGCCGCCCAGAGCACCGCCGCGGCAAGGCGCGGGCTCCTCGAGAAGGCATCGAGCAGGTCCGTGGCCATGACCTCTGACGCCTCCACAGCCGTGATCGGCTCGATGTTGTGATCGGCTGCGCGGAGCAGGATGCTCCGCAAGCCCAGAAAGTCGCCAGGGATCTGGAAGTCGACGATCTGGCGCGCGCCGTCCGGCAGCAGCTTGTACGAGCAGACCCAGCCGTCCGCCAGGATGTAGGGTGATTGGGTGATCTGCCCCTGATGA
>JAWOHA010000163.1:0-7048 GCA_046496385.1 Cryobacterium sp.
TCGAGGTTGTTCAGGGGCTCATCGAGCAGCACGTAGTCGGTGTCCTGGCACAGCACCATTGCCACGAAGGCGCGTTGGCGCTGTCCGCCGCTGAGCTCGTCGAGGTAACGGTCGGTCAACTCGCCGAGGTCGAGGTAGGCCACGGCCCGTTCGATGTGCTCCCGGTCCGCCTCGGTGAGCCGGCCCCGCGAGTGTGGATACCGGCCGAAGGTGATGAGATCCCGCACGGTCAGCCGGGCGGCGATGTGGTTCTCCTGGCGGAGGATGGCCAGGCGTCGGGCCAATTCGCCGCTCTTGGTGGCGGCGACGTCGTGGCCGTCGACGGTGATGGTGCCCGTCTCGGCCGGGAGCAGCCGGGCGACCATCGAGAGCAGCGTCGACTTGCCGGCGCCGTTCGCGCCGATGATCGAGGTGATGCCGCCGCCGGGAATCAGCAGGTCGACGTCGTCGACCACCGGGACGCGGCCGTAGGTCTTGCGAACACCCGTGATGGCGATCATCGGCGGGCTCCGCGGGTCACAAGCACAATGAACACGATGCCTCCGATGAATTCGATGATGACGCTCAGCACCGTGGCCAAGCCGAAGACGTGCTCGAGCACGGTTTGGCCGCCGACGAGAGCGAGCACGGCGAGAGCCACGGCCACGGGAAGGTTCGCCGCATGCCGGTGGGTGCCGGTGATCTGGTAGGCGAGACTGGCAACCAGCAGTCCGAAAAAGGTGATCGGCCCGACCAGGGCGGTCGAGACCGACACCAGCACCGACACAACGACCAGCAGCCGCAGCACGAGGCGGTGGTGATCGGCACCGAGCACCGTTGAGAGGTCGCGGCCCAGGGTGAGCACGTCCAGATCGTGCCGCATGCGCCAGAGTACGACGCCCATCACGGTCAGCACGACCGTCGAGATCACCAGCAGGTCGGCGTCGACGGCGTTGAAGCTGGCGAACAGCCGATCCTGTAGCACCGTGAACTCGTTCGGGTCGATGAGGCGTTGCAGGAACACGCTCACGCTGCGAAACAGCACCCCGAAGACGATGCCCACCAGCACCAGCAGGTGGATACTGTGCCGCGTGCCCCCGAACAACCACCGGAACAGCAGGGTCGAGAGCACGACCATGAGCACCACTTCGCCCGCGAACTGCGCCACCGGCGGGATGTCGCCGAGCGCGGCCGCCCCGACGCCGAACACCAAGACGGTCTGGATCAACACGAACAGGGCGTCGAAGCCGAGGATGGACGGGGTCAGGATGCGGTTTTCCGTGATGGTCTGGAAGATCACCGTGGAGACGGCGATCGCGAATCCGACCAGCACCAGCGCGACGAGGCGCTTGCCGCGGAACGGCAGCACGAAATCCCAGTTGCCCTGCGCCCCCACGGTGCAGAAGGCCGTGATGGCCAGCAGGAGGAGCGGGACCAGAATGAGGCCGACCCGTCGCATCCGTTTCTCACCGGGTCTCCCGGCGCGGCGCGACGCGAGCAGGTCAGCCGACACGGGCTGACTTTCGCAACAGCAGCACGAGAAACAATGCGGCCCCGACGACGCCGACGACCACGCCGATCGGTATCTCATAGGGGAACCGCACAACCCGGCCGAGGATGTCGCAGACCAGAACGAATCCGGAGCCGAGCACGGCCACCCAGGGCAGCGACCGGCGGAGGTTGTCGCCCAGGGCCAGACTCACGATGTTCGGCACGACGAGCCCGAGGAACGGCAGGGCACCGACGACGACGACCACGACAGCGGTCACCACCGAGACCAGAGACATTCCGAGGGCCACGGTGCGGCGGTAGTTCAGGCCCAGGTTCGTGGTGAACTCGTCGCCGAGGCCGGTCACCGTGAAACGGTCGCCGGCGATGTAGACGGCCGCGGTGAGGGCCGCGACGATCCAGATCAGCTCGTAGCGGCCCGCGATGACTCCCGAGAAATCCCCGGTCATCCATGCCGACAGGGTTTGCAGCAGATCGTATCTGAAGGCGACGTAGGTCGAGACGGAGGCGATCACCCCGGAGAGCATCAGGCCGACGAGCGGCACGAGCACGATCGAGCGCAGCGGCAGGGCGCGCAGAACGCGCACGAAGACGAGCGTCGAGGCCAGGGCGAATACCGAGGCGACGAGCATCTTGCTCAACAGCGGCAGGCCGGGGGCGAGGATGGTGGCCACGAGCAGTCCGAGACCGGCGGCCTCGGTCGTGCCGATGGTTGAGGGTTCCACAAACCGATTGCGCACGAGCATCTGCATCACCAGGCCGCAGACCGCCATCGCCGCGCCGGCCAGCACGATCGAGATCGTGCGCGGCACCCGGCTGAGCCAGAAGATCTGCTCGGCGGGGGAATCGCCATCCGCCCGCAGCAGGTCGAGCGGCGTGACGTCGCTGACGCCGATGAACAGGCTCACGGCGGCCAGTGCCAGCACCCCGGCTCCGGCGAGGGCCAGGCGCAGGCCGAGCGGCCGAAGCCGCGGCGGGGCGTCGGGCGCCGGGGCACGCCCTGTCACCGTGTGAGTCATCGGGACAGCGCGGCGGCGACCTCGTCGGTCATGGCCTGCAGGTTGACCAGCCCGCCACCGACGATGTACCAGGAGACCGGGTCGACGAAGACGATCTGGTCTTCGGCGGCGGCCGTGGTCTGTGCCACGAGTTTGTTGTTCAGCACCTCGGCGGCGTTGCCCGTTCCCGAGGCGGTGGCCGAGTCGCGGTCGACCACGAACATCCAGTCCGGGTCGGTCTCGACCAGGAACTCGAACGAGACGGCCTCGCCGTGCGTGGCCGCGTCGACGTCGGCGACTGCCGGGGCGACTCCGAGCAGGTCGTGCAAAAAACCGAATCGTGAGCCGGGGCCGTAGGCGGTCACTTCGCCGGCGCTGGTCATGACGATGAGGGCGTTGCCGGCGTCGTCGGCCAACGCCGACACGTCGGTGATGGACTGCTCCAGGGTGTCGACCATGGTCGTCACGTCGGCCTGTTTGCCGAAGATCTCGCCGAGTGTCTCGGTGCCGGCGATGACGGATCCCGCGAAGTCGGCCGCGTCGTTGGAGAGGTCGATGGTGGGAGCGATGCGGCTCAACTCGGCGTAGGCCGGGGCGGAACGGCCGGCGACGATGATGAGGTCGGGTGCGGCAGCGTTCACGGCCTCATAGTCGGGTTCGAACAGGGTGCCGATGTTCTGGTACTCGTCGGAGTCGAACTTGGCCAGAGAGCCGGGCAGGCTCCCCT
The DNA here is from genome assembly GCA_046496385.1 of Cryobacterium sp. Lineage (GTDB taxonomy): Bacteria > Actinomycetota > Actinomycetes > Actinomycetales > Microbacteriaceae > Cryobacterium. Next base: position 3,214 of record JAWOHA010000163.1, read on the forward strand.
GGGGCACGCCGAGCACGTCGACGCCGAGCGCGTCGAGGGTGCTGAGTGCGGCGATGTCGAAAGTCAGGACGCGGGTCGGGTTCACCGGAACGACCGTGTCGCCCTGAGCGTGGCTGACCGTGATCTCGGCCTCGGCGGATGCGGGGGGCTGCTCCGCCGGGGCGCCGGAGCAGCCCGCCAGGAGCAGGCTGAACGCTGCGGCAGCGGTGACGGCGGAGAGAACTCGAGGGGGGTAGGGCACGATGCTCCATTCGGAGAAGTAAGGCAGGGCTTACTTAGGTTAGCCATACCTAACCGACAAGGCAAGTGGGCGGGACGTCTCCGCTCCGTTGGGCGGGACTTCGCCGCTCCGCCCGGGCGGCCGACCTACGCCAGCAGCTCGCGAATGTCGGAAGCGGTCAGCGCGGTGCCGGCGGCGGCGCCGTCGGTCATCACGCTCTCGAAGAGTTTCGCCTTGGCGACCTTGAGCGCCATCACCTTCTCTTCGATGGTGTCCTTGGAGACCAGCCGGTAGACCATCACGTTCTTGGTCTGGCCGATGCGGTGCACGCGGTCCACCGCCTGTGCCTCGGTCGCCGGGTTCCACCACGGGTCGAGCAGGATCACGTAATCGGCCTCGGTGAGGTTGAGCCCGAACCCGCCGGCCTTGAGACTGATCAAGAACACCGAACTGCTGCCGGTTTTGAAATCGTCGATGGCCTTGGCACGGTTGCGGGTTTTGCCGTCGAGGTAGGAATACGAGATGCCGGCGGCGTCGAGGCGGTCCCGGGCCTTGCCCAGATACGTCGTGAACTGGCTGAAGATCAGGGTGCGGTGGCCCTCGGCCACGGTGTCCTCGAGCAGCTCCAGCAGCGCATCCAGCTTGGTGGAGGGCACACTGGCGTACTTCTCGTCGTACAGGCTCGCGTCGAGACTGAGCTGTCGCAGCATGGTGAGCGAGCGAAAGATCTCGAAGCGGTTCGCGTTCATGTCTTCGATCAGACCGAGCACTTTCTGCCGCTCGCGGGCCAGGTGGGTGTCGTACACCTTGCGGTGCCTGGGGTGCAGCTCCAGTTCGAGCACCTGCTCCTGCTTGGCGGGCAGGTCGCCGGCCACCTCGTCTTTGGTGCGGCGCAGCATGAACGGGCGGATGCGGCGGCGCAGCTGGCCCAGCCGCTCACTGTCACCGTCGGTCTCGATGGGTTTGCGGTAGTAGTCGGTGAACTTGCCCGGGCTGGGGAACAGGCCCGGCGCGGTGATCGAGAGCAGCGACCACAGTTCCATGAGGTTGTTCTCCATCGGCGTTCCGGTGATGGCGAGCTTGAACGGGGTGTTCAGCCGACGCGCGCAGACGTGCGCGCGGGACTGATGGTTCTTCACGAACTGCGCCTCGTCGAGCAGCAGACCGGCCCAGGTGCGGGCGTTGTACTCCTCGAAGTCGAGCCGGAACAGCGTGTACGAGGTGATCACGACATCCGCTCCCTCGGCCAGGTCGGTCAGGCCGCTGCCGCGCTTGCGGGAGGTCTCGGTGATGGCGCACACGGCCAGGTCGGGGGCGAAGCGGGCACACTCGGCGGCCCAGTTGGAGACCACGCTCGTGGGGGCCACGACGAGGAAGGGGGCCCGGCCGGTGCCGCCTGCCGCGTCCCGGGCGTGGGTGACCAGGGCGATGGCCTGCAGGGTCTTGCCCAGACCCATGTCGTCGGCCAGCACGCCGCCGAGGCGGTGGTCGTAGAGAAAGCTGAGCCAGTCGAAACCGGTTTGCTGGTAGCCGCGCAGGGTCGCCTGCACCGAGGTGCTCAGCGGCCGCTCGCTGATCTGGGTGGCGTCGGCGAGCCCTTCAACGGCGCTCCGCCAGCTTTCGGCCTGCGCGGCCACGACGCCGAGCAGTTGCAGTTCCTCCCACAGGTCGCTCTGGAACCGGCTGATGCCGAGGGAGCTGCTGCCACTCTCCTGCAGTCCGCGCGCCTCGTCGATGAGGCGACGCAGCTCCTGCAGCTCGGGGCGGTCCAGGCTGAAGTAGGTGCCGCTGTCCAGGATCATGAGCTCCTGCTCGGTGGCCAGGGCTCGGAACAGCTCATCGAACGGGATCTCTTCGCCCTCGATGCTGATCGTGACATCGAGGTCGAACCAGTCCCGGGTGTCGGCCCGCTCGGTGGTGGCCAGCCGAATCACCGGGGCCTCTTCGGCGGCGCGGTACTGCGGGGCGTTCTCGGAGACGCTCACCCGTACCCCGGCGGCGCGCAGCCCGGGCACGGTCTCACCGAGAAAGCCGATCATGGCCGCGCCCTCGAGGGTGCTGCGAGCCGACAACGGCAACCCCTGCCGGATCGGGCCGAGAAACGCGTCCAGCTCGCGCAGCACGGCGCCTTCGCGCGGTTCATCGCGAAAGGTGGAGTCCCGCGCGGAGGCGTGCAGCGGGTGCCGGTAGAGCGCGGCCGTCTCGACGGCGTCGGCGGGGCAGTGCTGCCAGTCCCAGGCCAGGTCGATACGGGCATCGGTGAGGTGCGTCACGCTGAGCGCGAGCACCGGCCGGGCGGTGTCGGGCAGGTCGAAGGTGCCGTCCGAACTGGTGAGGGAGAGCTGGCGGCGCAGAAACGGGTAGTAGTCGGCCAGGAACGCCGGTTCGTCGCCTGCCGGAATCACCAGGTCGGTCGGCGCGGTCACGAGAGCGCGCAGCTGCCGGCTCAGCGGGTGCGCGAGCGGGGCCAGGGTGAGCCGCAGGTCGGTGACGCCGGGCGCGGCTGTGCCCGGTTCCGGGCTCTCGGATGCCGGCGACCAGGTGAACAGGCCGTGCGCGGGATCGCCGATGAACCCGACCCGGCGGCGGTTCAGACGCGCCGCGGCCACGGTGAGAATCGGGGTGAGCACGAGCCCGTCGGAGCCGCGATGAATGTCGATCTCCAGTTCGGCGGCCTCGGGCGAGACGGTCACGGCGAGCTGACTGCCCGTCGCCGTGATGAGCGGAAGCCCCTCGGCCTGGGCTTCGGTGAGGAGCTCCCAGAAAGCCCGGTTCGCGAACGTGTCGAGGTGGATCCAGTGGTCGGTGTAGGTGTAGTACCGCTGACCGGACGAGTACAGCGCGTAGAGCGCCGTGAGCAGCTTGCGGTGACGGGTGTTGAAGGACCCGGGCGTCCAGGCCAGGTTGTCCCAGGTGACGGTGCCGCGAATCCATTTGCCCTTCTTGCCCATCACCATGGGGCGCGCGCCGAGCCGTGACGGCTCGGCCGGGGCGACCGCGTGCAGCCGGGTGCTGCGCGGTGTGGGGGGCAGCACGTCGAACTGCAGGGCCAGGCCGGTGTGCACCGCGGCGGCATCGGCGGGGCGGGCGAGAGCTCCGAGCGCCGCCTGCCAGGTGGGAACGGGCGGGGGTGCGGGCGGCTCGACGGGCTGCGGGGTCGGCTCGAACGACGGCATCCGTCGCCCCGCCGGTGACAGCGCGGCCGCGGCCGCGGGCAGCTTGGCGGTGGCGCTCGCGATCAGCAGCGCGGCGACGTGCTTGCAGTTGCTTTTCAGCGGGCAGGTGCAGACACCGGACGCCCGAACCGGCACCCCGGCGGCGTTCACGGTGAATGAGATGGTCACCGAGTACGGCCGTGCGTCCGTGCCCTGCACGGAGCCGAACAACTGCGTGCCGTCACCGAACCAGGACTGTTCGGTGACATGGCCGTTGCGCGCGTACCTCTCTCCACGAGAAAAGGCCTGACTGCCCACGATGCGGGCGATCTCGTGGGTGCTGAGGGTGTGTGCCATGGCTGTGGGGGCTCCGAACGACGATTAGGCCAACCGGTATTATCTCACGAACGCGCGGCGCCCCGCGGGGGGTACGCGGCCCGTTCGGGTGACGCCGACGGGA
>JAWOHA010000191.1:0-8774 GCA_046496385.1 Cryobacterium sp.
GCAGAACTTTCATGGCCTTCTGCACGAGTACCTCGGTGCGGGTGTCCACCGAGCTGGTGGCCTCGTCCAGAATGAGCACGCTGGGCTTGGCGAGGAAGGCCCGCGCAATGGTGAGCAGCTGCATCTGGCCCGCGCTCACGTTGGCGCCGTCGTCTTCGAGCACGGTGTCGTAACCGGCCGGGAGGGAATGCACGAAGCGGTCCACATAGGTGGCCCGGGCCGCCGCCATGATCTCCTCCTCCGTCGCATCCGGCCGCCCGTAGGCGATGTTCTCCCGAATCGTGCCGCCGAACAGCCAGGTGTCCTGCAACACCATGCCCATGCGGGAGCGCAGGTCGCGACGCGTCATCTGAGACACGTCGACGCCGTCGAGCAGGATGCGCCCGGAGTCGAGCTCGTAGAAACGCATCATCAGGTTGACCAGCGTGGTCTTGCCGGCCCCGGTCGGTCCCACGATGGCCACGGTCTGGCCCGGTTCTGCCACCAGGTCCAGGTTCTCGATCAACGGCTTGTCGGCGGAGTAGCTGAAGGTGACACCCTCGAAACGCAGCCGGCCGTGGGTGTCGCTCGGGGTCTGCGCCGGTTCCACGTCGTTGCTCTGTTCCTCGGCGTCAAGCAGGTCGAATACCCGTTCCGCAGAGGCGACGCCGGACTGCAGCACGTTGGCCATGGAGCCGAGCTGGGCCAGCGGCTGGGTGAACTGCCGGGAGTACTGGATGAAGGCCTGCACGTCACCGAGCTGCATGCTTCCGGAGGCGACCTGCAGGCCGCCGACGACCGCGATGGCCACGTAGACGAGGTTTCCGACGAAGCTCAGGGCGGGCATGATCAGGCCGCTCACGAATTGGGCGCCGAAACTGGCGGAGTACAGCTCGTTGTTCTTCTGCGCAAAGCGTTCCTCCACCTCACGCTGGCGCCCGAAGACCTTGACCAGGGCGTGACCGGTGAAGGTCTCTTCAATCTGCCCGTTGAGTTCGCCGGTGTGGGTCCACTGCGCCACGAACAGCTTCTGCGATCGTTTGGCGATCAGCGCGGTGATCAGGAGGGTGAGCGGCACGGTGACCAGGGCGATGACGGCGAGCAGCGGCGAGAGCAGGAACATCATCACGAGCACACCGATCACGGTGAGCAGCGAGGTGACGATCTGGCTCAGGGTCTGTTGCAGGCTTTGCGAGATGTTGTCGACGTCGTTGGTGACGCGACTGAGCAGTTCGCCGCGCTGGCGCGCATCGAAGTATTTCAGCGGCAGCCGGTTGATTTTCGCTTCGATTTCGGCGCGCATGCGGTAGACGGTGCGCTGCACGATTCCGGCGAGCACATAGGCCTGCATCCAGGCGAACACCGAGGAGAGGATGTACAGCACCAGTGTCCACAGCAGCACCGTGGAGAGCAGGGCGAAATCGATTCCGAGCCCGGGAGTGAAGTTCATGCCGCTGAGCAGGTCGGCCTGGGCGGTGTCGCCGGATGCCCGCAGTCCGGCGATGACGTCATCCTGACTCTGGCCGCCGGGAAGGCCCTGGGCGAGCACCCCGGAGAAGATCAGGTTGGTGCCCTCGCCGAGCAGCCGCGGGCCCAGCACCGCGAAACTCACGCTGATCACGGCCAGCAGGAAGACGAGGCCCAGCCACATGCGTTCAGGCCGCAGGGAGCCGATGAGGCGTTTGGCCGAGACGGTGAAGTTCATCGATTTCTCGGCGGGAAGGTTCATTCCACCGAACGGACCGGGTCCGCGCTGCATGGGCGGCCGTGTCGGCGCATCCGCCCGGCCGGAACCGGCGTGCGGCCCGCCGGTCTTGGCCGAGTCGCTCATGCCGCCTCCTCCGCCGTGAGCTGCGAGGCCACGATCTCCTGATAGGTGGTGTTGTTCTCGAGCAGGGACTCGTGAGTGCCGCGGCCCACGATTCTGCCGTCTTCGAGCACCAGGATCTGATCGGAATCGATGATGCTCGACACCCGCTGGGCGACGATGATCATCGTCGCGCCGACGGTGCTGGCCTTGAGGGCCCGGCGCAGGCGGGCATCGGTAGCCAGGTCGAGGGCCGAGAAGGAATCATCGAAGAGGTACAGGCCGGGTCGGCGCACGAGCGCCCGCGCGATGGCGAGGCGCTGGCGCTGCCCTCCGGACACATTGGTGCCGCCCTGGGAGATCGGCGCGTCGAGGCCGCCGGTCATCTCTTCGACGAAGTCGATCGCCTGCGCGATGCTCAGCGCCTGCCAGAGTTCGGCGTCCGTGGCGTCGGGCTTGCCGTAGAGCAGGTTGCTGCGCACGGTCCCGGAGAACAGGTATGGCTTCTGCGGCACGAGACCGATATGGCCCCAGAGCAGGTCGGGGTTGAGTTCGCGCACGTTCACGCCGTCGACCAGCACGGAACCGGTGGTGGCGTCGAACAGTCGCGGCAGCAGGTTGACCAGCGTGCTCTTGCCGGACCCGGTGCTGCCGACGATGGCGGTGGTCTCCCCCCGCCGGGCGATGAAGCTCACCTGGCTCAGCACGGGCTCGTCGGCGCCGGGGTAGGCGAAGCCCACGTCGAGCAGCTCCACCTCGCCGCGGGCGGTGATGAGGTTGACCGGGTTCTCGGGCGGTCGCACGCTCGATTCCGTCAGCAGCACCTCCATGATGCGGTCCCCCGACACGGCGGCGCGCGGAATCATGACGGCCATGAACGTCGCCATCATCACGGCCATCAGAATCTGCATGAGATAGCTCAGAAACGCGATCAGCGTTCCCACCTGCATGGAGCCCTCCTGAATGCGGAAGGCTCCGAACCAGATCACGGCGACGCTCGACACGTTGAGCACCAGCATCACGATGGGGAACATCAACGCCATCAGCCGCCCGGAGCTCAGCGCGACCTCGGTGACGTCCCGGTTGGCGGCGTCGAAACGGTCCGATTCCACGTCTTCCCGCACGAAGGCCCGCACCACGCGGATGCCGGTGAGCTGTTCCCGCAGCACCCGGTTCACGGTGTCGATGCGGGTCTGCATCTTGCGGAACAGCGGAACCATGCGCACGATGATGAGGCCGACGGCGACCAGCAGCACGGGCACGCTCACCGCGATCAGCCAGGACAGTTCGAGGTCCTGGCGAATGGCCATGATGACGCCGCCGATGCTGAGGATCGGCGCGGAGACGAGCAGCGTGCACGTGGTCAGCACGAGCATCTGCACCTGCTGAACGTCGTTGGTGGAGCGGGTGATCAGGGAGGGGGCGCCGAATTTGGTGACCTCCTGCTCGGAGAAGCTTCCCACCCGGGTGAACACGGCGCCGCGCAGGTCACGGCCCACGGCCATGGCCGCTTTCGCCCCGAAGTACACGGCGATGATGGCACAGACGATCTGGCCGAACGTGATCAGCAGCATGACGCCGCCGGTGCGCAGAATGTACCCGGTGTCGCCGGTGGCGACGCCCCGGTCGATGATGTCGGCGTTCAAGGCCGGCAGGTACAGCGACGCGATCGATTGCAGCAGTTGAAAGATGACGACGGCCACGAGCAGTCGCCGGTGCGGCCGTAAGTAGCGCACCAACAGGGTCCAGAGCACGGGGTTCTCCTAGCGGGGCGGCGGGTCAGACGCGCGGAGGGGGGAAGGAGGGATCCCGCCGGCCGTGCCCGCCGTGGCGGATGTCGGTGTGCCGGCGATCCCGTAGAGGATCAGGTCGGTGATGTCCTCGTCGGTGAAAGCTGCCCCCGCATGAATGAGCGGCATGCACGCGGCCAGGGTGACCATGCGAATGATCTGAGCGCATCGTTCGGCGGAGAAGTTCAGGGTGTCCAGGTCTGCGGCGAGGGCGTGACTGAGAATCTCTGTGAATTCCCGGCGCGGGTCGTGCGGGTGCGGCTTTCCCAGCAGGCCGAGCGCGGTCATCAGGGTGAACACGGTCGTGAACCGTTCGCGCATCAGCCCGACGATCGTATGCACGCGTTCGGGCAGCGGGAGCGCCAGATCGATGCCGCGCAACGTGCGGCGGAACGGCTCCGGGTCCAGATGGCGGTCGACGACCGCCTGCACGAGCTCTTCCTTGGTGGCGAAGGCACGAAAGATGGTCCCCTCCGCGATACCGGCGGCCTCTGCGATCTGCCGGGTGGTGAGGCTCTGACCGTGCTCGATCAGAAGCGGTGTGACCACGTCGATGAGCATCGCCTGACGGTCTTCGAGGGCCAGCGGACGGGCTCGGACGGGTTTGTCGACGTTGCTGCCGAGTGACTGCGGGGAAGGGATGACCACCCGAAAAGCTTAGTTGAGTGAGTGCTCACTCACAAGTTGGTGCGATGCCGTCGTCTGAATATAGGGAAGACTGAACGAACAGCACCCCGAGAACAAGGAACCGAATGATCAACCTGCAGCAGGACGCCGACGGCTTCATCCGTATGAACCGGCATTTCCCCACGAAGTCCGAGATCGCCATCACTTTCAGCGACAACGTGATCGAAATCTTCACGGGGCGCCAACTCAATTCCGTCTACGACGACGCCCTGGCCGTTTTTCGTGACCAGAATCGGCTGGATGCGAAGGGCTTCTCGCGCGCGCCCGCCCGGACTGTGCACCCCACACAGAACATCGAGTTCGTGGCCGTGCACCGAGGCATGGCTCAAGCCGGATAGCGCGCCCGCCGGCGCAGCACCCACGCTGAACAGGCGCACCCTCGGGAGAGTTGTCCACAGATGCCTGAACCTGTCGCCGAACCTCGGCGCCGCGGGGTTACAGTCGGGTCATGGACAGTTTTCCGGACTCCCTCATACGTGTGCCCAGTCCGCTCGGACGGTTGGAACTGACCGCCGATGCCGCGGGAATTCTGTCGCTGTCCATCGAATGCGACGGCCAGCTGCCGCTGCAGCGTGCCCCCGAGACCCCCTCCCCCGTGCTGCGGCGGGCCAAGCTGCAGCTGAGTGAGTACTTCGCCGGAACGCGGCAGGTCTTCGACGTTCCCGTTCACTTCGCCGGAGGCACTGACTTTCAGCGCAGCGTCTGGCAGGGCCTGATCGACCTGGCTTTCGGAGAGTCGGTCTCCTACGGCGAGCTGGGCGCTCGCATCGGTCGGCCCGGTTCCGGCCGTGCGATCGGCGGCGCCGTCGGAGCGAACCCGGTGCCCATTATTGTGGGCTGTCATCGGGTGCTCGCCACGAATGGGCGCATCACCGGGTACAGCGCCGGAGCGGGCATCTCCACCAAGGCGTTGCTGCTCGCGCACGAAGGCATCGGTCATCGATGAACACCCCGCTGATCTCGACCGCTTCGCCTGCGCCGCGGGCGTCTCTCAGCATCGGCGAGGACGGCCTGGCACGGTGCGCCTGGGTCGGCGCCGATGCCGAATACCGTCGTTATCACGACGAGGAGTGGGGCCGGCCGCTGCGCACCGATCAGCAACTGTTCGAAAAGCTCTGTCTGGAAGGATTTCAGGCCGGTCTGTCCTGGATTACGATTCTGCGCCGCCGCGCCGCGTTCCGAGCCGCCTTTCACGGCTTCGACATTGACCGTGTCGCCGCGATGACGGCCCGGGACGTAGACCGCCTCGTGCAGGATGCGAGCATCATCCGGCACCGCGGCAAGATCGAAGCCGCCATCGGCAATGCCCGGGTCACGCGGAGCCTCGGTGAAAGCCTGACGAACCTGATCTGGGCATTCGCGCCGACGGCGCGGCCGCAGCCGCTGCAGGAGCTCTGCGATGTTCCCGCCATCACACCGGAGGCGAGCGCGCTCAGCGCCGAGTTGAGGCGTCGCGGTTACCGCTTCATCGGCCCGACGAGCGCCTACGCTCTTATGCAGTCCGCCGGGCTCGTCGACGACCATGTGGCCGGTTGCCACCGCTGCGCGGCGCGATCGGCCGCGCTGTAGCCGTGACCGCGCAGCGGTCTCAGCCGCTCAGCACTCTCAGCGGCTCGGCGGTCTCAGCGGCTCGGCAGTCTCAGAGGCTCGGCAGTCTCAGCCGCGCAGCAGTCTCAGCCGCGCAGCAGTCCGAGGGCCTGCACGGCATCGCGTTCCGCGGCCAGTTCCTGCACCGATGCGTCGATGCGGGCCCGGGAGAAGTCGTCGATGTGCAGTCCGGGTTCGATGACCCAGTCACCGTTGACACTGCGCACCGGGAAGGAGCTGACCAGGCCTTCAGGAATCCCATAGGATCCATCCGACACGACACCGGCTGACGTCCAGGTGCCCGTGGTGCCCGAAACCCAATCCCGCACATGGTCGAGCGCAGCGCCGGCCGCGGAGGCCACCGACGATCCGCCGCGTACGGCGATGATTTCGGACCCGCGCTGCGCGACCCGGGGAATGAACTCATTGGCGAGCCAGTCTTCGTCGACGAGCGACGACACCGGCAGCCGCTCCCCCGACGGAAGGGTCACGGTGGCGTGTGAGACGTCGGGGTACTGGGTGGCCGAGTGGTTGCCCCAGATCGTGACGCCCATCAAGTCCGCGACGGACACGGGGTGTCCGAGTGTGCTGCTCAGGTGCTGCGCCAACTGGGCCAATGCCCGGTTGTGGTCCAGGCGTGTCATGGCGGTGAAACGGCCGGAGGGGATGTCCGGGGCATGGTTGCGGGCGATCAGGGCGTTGGTATTGGCGGGGTTGCCGACCACGAGCACCCGAACGTCGTCGGCGGCACCGGCATTGAGGGCGGCGCCCTGCGGTCCGAAGATGGCTCCGTTGGCCGCGAGCAGGTCGGCGCGTTCCATGCCCGGGCCGCGCGGCCGGGACCCCACCAGCAGGGCGACGTTCACGCCCTCGAAGGCGACGGTCACGTCATCGGTCACGGTGACGCTGCCGAGCAGGGCGGAGGCCGAGTCGGCCAGTTCCAGAGCGGTACCTTCCGCGGCCTTCAGACCCTGCGGGATTTCGAGCAGGCGCAGGTTCACGGCCGTCTCGGGGCCGAGCAGCTGCCCGGAGATGATGCGAAACAGCAGGGCGTACCCGATCTGCCCGCCGGCGCCGGTCACGGTCACATTCACAGGAGCAGTCTTCACCCTGTAACCCTATCGACCCGGGGAGTGCAGCACTGTCCCTCGAACACGGGCCGGCCGGGCCGGAACGACTCGGGCCGGCCCGTTCAGGTCAGACGACGAGGGTGAGAGTGTGCGGAGCGCTCTGGCGCAGGTCGAACCCTGCCGTGGCAGCCCAGTCGAGCAGGTCCGCAGCCGCGGTGAAATGTTCTCCGTGCTTCATCAGTTCCCGGGCTAGCCGCCCCTTGGCCGTCTTGTTGAAGTGGTTCAGGGCACGGGCGCGACCGTCGGAGGCGAGTGTCACCACGTGCAGGAACACGGAGTCGGGCCGTTCCGGCGCGCGCCCGAGGGCAACGTAACCCTGCGACCGAAAGTCCAGGATCAGGCCCGACGTTGCGGCGAGCACGTCGGTTATCGCTGGTCCCCAGTGCGGTTTGAGCGCGTGATCGGGCAGCCGGGAATCGTGCGAGAGCCGGTACGCGGGGATCGGGTCCAGCGCGCCCAGCAATCCGAACAGAGCGGAGTGCACGACCAGGCTCTCGGCGGCGAAGCTGCGGGCTACCGTCGACAGGGTTTCCGCGTCGAGGGCGTCGAAGAGCACGCCGGTGTAGCGGTCGATCGCGGGCATGCCGGCCGAGGTGAAAAGCTGACGGTTGCGCTCGATTTCCCCGGCCTGGGTGCGGCCCAGTTTGAGCGCCGCCATGGCCGAGTCCGTGTCGCCGCACACCTGCACCAGGGACTGGGCCAGTGCTTGTCGGCGGGTATTCAACTGCCGGTAGGACAACGCCGTCCAGTCCAGACACGCAGAACCGCCGCCGGAGCGTTTAGTCTCCGACGGCGGTATCAGTACGAGCATGTGGAGCTGTTAGACGAGCGCGGCCGAACGCGCCACGATGGTGACGATGTTGTTGTCGACGGAGAGAAATCCGTCGGCAGCTTCCGCCACGATCTTGGTGCCGTCCACCAGGGTCACGCGCACTTCGCCGGCACCGAGGATGGCGAGCATCGGCTCGTGATCAACGAGGATACCGATCTCGCCCTCAATGGTGCGGGCGATGACCATCGTCGCTTCTCCGGACCACACCTGGTGGTCCGCCGAGACGACGTTGACGGTGAGCGTTGCCATGCTCTAGCCGTTCTCTTTCTGAATCTGAGCCCACTTCTCTTCAACGTCGTTGATGCCACCGACGTTGAAGAAGGCCTGCTCGGCCACGTGGTCGAACTCACCGTTGGAGATGGCGGTGAACGCCTCGATGGTGTCCTTGAGCGGAACCGTGGATCCCTCGACACCGGTGAACTTCTTCGCCATGTAGGTGTTCTGGGACAGGAACTGCTGGATACGACGGGCTCGGGAAACCGTGACCTTGTCTTCTTCAGAGAGCTCGTCAACACCGAGGATCGCGATGATCTCCTGGAGTTCCTTGTTCTTCTGCAGAATCGCCTTCACTCGCACGGCCGTGTTGTAGTGATCGGCGCCCAGGTAGCGGGGGTCGAGGATACGGCTGGTCGAGGTGAGCGGGTCGACGGCCGGGTAGAGGCCCTTGGACGCGATTTCACGAGACAGCTCGGTCGTGGCGTCCAGGTGGGCGAACGTGGTCGCCGGCGCCGGGTCGGTGTAGTCGTCGGCGGGAACGTAGATCGCCTGCAGAGAGGTGATCGAGTGTCCGCGCGTCGACGTGATGCGCTCCTGCAGGATCCCCATCTCGTCGGCGAGGTTGGGCTGGTAGCCCACAGCGCTGGGCATGCGGCCCAGCGGGGTGGACACCTCGGACCCGGCCTGGGTGAAGCGGAAGATGTTGTCGCTGAACAGCAACACGTCCTGCTTCTCCACGTCGCGGA
>JAWOHA010000223.1:0-3573 GCA_046496385.1 Cryobacterium sp.
CGCCGGCCGGCGGCAACCCGACGCGCGAAGCGGGCACATTCCGCGTAGGGTCTAGGGACAGGGCCGACAGGGCCCTGCACGAAGGAGCACACCATGGCTGACAAATCACCGAAAAAGGATGCGACCAAGAAGGTTGCCGACAAGTCGCTGAAAGAGAAGCGGGCCGACAAGAAGGCCAAGTCCGACGAAACCGCATCGAAGGCGCGCAAGGCCTGACCCCGACGCTGAGCGCGTGGCCTGAACACCGATTGGTCGCCGGCGCCGCACGAAGAAGGCCGCCCGCCGGATGAATACCCGGTCGGGCGGCCTTCTGATTGAACAGTGGTGGAGCTAAGGAGATTCGAACTCCTGACCTTCTCATTGCGAACGAGACGCGCTACCAACTGCGCCATAGCCCCCGACTGCTTATGCAGATTATCACGTTCCCCCGGGCCCCGGGAACAACGCCGTGCGCACCGGCTATCCGACCCGGCGGCGGCGACGCAGCACGTCGTCCAGATCGGTCATGCCCGGTTCCGTCTCGCCGACGATGCCCATGGCCGCGAAACGGCTCAGCGGGGCGGCCTCGGGTGTCGGTGCGGCGACGGGTGCGGTGCCCGCCACGGGAACCTGGCGGGCTGCCGGGCGGGCGATCGGAATGACGGGGGCCGTGGTGGGATCCACGAGCGGCACGTTGCGGCGTTCCCGGTCGGCGTCGACCGCGGCCTGACGAAGCTGGTTGGAGGCCTCCACCGAGGCCATGGCGGCCTGGGCGATCGATCCGCGGGACAGGTGCAGCGGACTCGGCAGGGTGCGCGGGGTCCACGTGACGGCGGGGATCGGCGTCTGCTCGATGTGCACCGGTTCAAACGGGGCCATGACCGGGCGAACCCGCGGTTCGGCCGGCTGCTCGGGCAGGGCCGCCGGCGGGCGCGCAGCACGCTGGGTGCGGGCGCGCCGGGCCAGGGTGTTCACCGCCAGAGTCGTCGCCAGCAGCCCGAACACCAGCATCGGCCACGCGCCGGTGAGGGCCACGGTCACGATTCCGACAAGAGTCGCCAGCACTCCGACCAGCAGCACCAGCGCCCCGAGCGCGCGGGCGCGTCGACCTCGGCGCCGACGCTCGGCCGCTGTCACCAGCACGGGCGGTCGGGCGGCGGCGGCCAGGGCGGCGGCGGCCCGCCGCACCTCGGCGGCAGCGGCCACCTGCGCCTTCGCGTCGGCGCGGGCGTCGGCATCCGCCTGGGCCAGCCGCTTCTGCTGGTCGAGTACGGTGCGCGCGTTCACTTCCAGGCGCACGTGCTGGGGCACTTCGGCGGTTTCGGCAAGCACCCGCAGCGTCTGCTGCAGACGCACGGCGTTGCGCTCGGTGGCGAGGTACTGTTTGCGGCGCGACCAGCTGGGCACCAGATAGGCCACCCAGAGCACAGCGGCCACCAGCACCATCACTCCCCCACCGAGCACCTCACCAGTCATGATGACAACGGTAGGAGAGGGAACGGGGTTCGGCGCTGATTACCGGGGGTGTGTCATCGATCATTGATGGCCAAAGGTTGTTGAGCACGAATAAGGTCGCTGTCGTCGACGGTCGCGGCATCCGCCGGAACGAGGCCCTGCCGCCAGCGCTGCAACACACCGTGGCGGAGTTCTTCCCGCACCAGTCCGAAGCAGAAGTGGTCCCGCCAGTCACCGTTGATATGAATATAGCGTCGTCGCAGCCCCTCGTACCGAAAACCGAGTTTCTGAACCACCCGCAACGATGCCGCGTTCTCGGGACGGATGCAGATCTCCATGCGGTGCAGCCCGAGCCGGTAGAAGCAGTAGTCGGTGGCCAGGGCCACCGCGGCGGTCGTGATGGACTTGCCCGCGAATTTCTCGCCCACCCAGTACCCGATGGTCGCCGACGAGAGGGAACCCCAGACGATCGACGACACGTTGAGCTGACCGGCGAGTTCCCCGTTGTACTCCACAATGAACGGCAACCCGTTGCCGCCGCGGGAATGCGCCAGCAGGTTGCGAATGCTGGCCCGAGTGTCGAAGGCCATCGGCGCGTAGGGGTTGGTGGCCTCCCATTTGCGCAACCAGGAGCGGTTTTCCAGCAGCTGGTCTTCCAGCGCCCGAGAGTCCCGCAGCCTGATCGGGCGCAGGGTGACCGCTCCGTCATGCAGCGTCGGAATGGCGATCGGCACAGCTCACCTGTCTCTTGAGGGCGAACGGCCCAGCGGTAGCCCTAATCTACTCGGTTCCCGCGGCCGCCGCTACGACACCGGCGACCGCCTCGACTACATCAAGGCCATCGTGCAACTCGCCGTCGACCGCGAGGACCTCGGGCCGGACCTGCGGCCCTGGTTGCATGAGGTCGTCGCCACGCTCGACTAGGGCACGAGCGGTACATTGAGGGAACACCATTTCGGCATTGAGTAGACGGGCACACCGTGGCGATCGCTATACCGACGCTTCATGAGGGTCCCATCACACTGCGGCCGATCCGTTTGCGCGACGACCGCAACCTCGACCGTTCCCTGATGGAGAACCGGGGCTGGCTGCGCACCTGGGAGGCCACCAGCCCGTACTCGCCGATGACCTTCGACACCCGCTCCAGCATCCGCAGCCTGCTCACGCACTCGCGTGCCGGCAACGGACTGCCGTTCGTGGTCGAATACCGGGGCGAGCTCGCCGGCCAGCTCAACGTGTCGTCGATAACCTGGGGCTCCCTGTCATCGGCCACCATCGGCTACTGGGTGGGCGAGGATTTCGCGGGCAAGGCGATCACGCCCACCGCCGTGGCGCTGGCCACCGACTACTGCTTCGGGCAGCTCGGGCTGCACCGCATGGAGATCTGCATCCGGCCCGAGAACGGGCCCTCGTTGCGGGTCGTGGAGAAACTCGGCTTCCGCTACGAGGGTCTGCGCCGCCGGTACATCCACATCAACGGCGACTGGCGCGACCATTTCTGCTTCGGTCTGGTGGCCGAAGAGGTGCGCCAGGGCGTGCTGCATCGCTGGCAGTCCGGCCAGGTGCCGGCCGATGCTGCCCGGGTGACGGACATAGACCGGGCCGCGGCCGCGCATCCGTTGACGGTGAGTGACCGATGAGTGCGGTAATTGCCCGTGACACACCCTCGATAATCATCCCCGCAGGGCTGCGGCGCTCTTACCTTAGAGACTATGAGTAGCGAGGTCCTGGGCGGGGGAGTGATGATTGCGGTCGCGGCTGCCCTCTGGGTGACGTACCTCATGCCCACCTGGGCGCGCCGACGCCAGTACCTCACCACCGAGCGCAATGCCGTTCGCCTGCAGCAGACCATGCGTATTCTGGCCGAGACGTCCGAGGTGCCCCAGCAGGTGCGGCTCGAGGCGAACGCCCGCACCGTGCTCACCCAACGCAAGCTACTGGCCCAGGCCGAGGACGACGCCCGAGCCGAGGCGAAGGCGGTGACGGATGCCGCGGCGGCGGCCCGGCGCTCCGCATCGGCCCTGGCCGCGGCGAACCGTGCCGCCGCCGCCCGGGAGCTGGCCGACCGTGCCGCCGCCGAGCGGACTCTGGCCGCCCAGGCTGCCGCCGGCCGTTCCGGTGCCCCGCGCGCCGGGGCCG
>JAWOHA010000035.1:0-10424 GCA_046496385.1 Cryobacterium sp.
CAGCAGAACCAGCAGAACCAGCAGAACCAGAACAACCAGCAGAACCAGAACCAGAACCAGAACGCGCAGAGTGGTGCTGACCGTGGCGAGGAGTCCGGCAACCGCCAGCAGAACTCCCGCCAGGCGAACAACCGCAACCAGGACCGCACCACGAACCAGGACCGGGCGCAGAACCAGGCCCAAGACCGTAACCAGGGTCCGGATCGCGGACAGAGCGACCGCAATCAGGACCGTACCGGCCCCGATGACGAGCTGGGCGGCCGCGGCAGCCGCAACCGCTACCGCGACCGCAAGCGTCGCGGGCCGGCCACCGGTGACGACTTCGAGCCCGAGGTCGGAGATGACGACGTGCTGATTCCGGTCGCCGGAATTCTTGACGTGCTCGATAACTACGCTTTCGTGCGCACCTCCGGCTACCTGCCCGGGGCCGGCGACGTGTACGTGTCGCTGGGTCAGGTGAAGAAGTACAACCTGCGCAAGGGTGACGCCGTGGTCGGCTCCATCCGCCAGCCGCACGAGGGCGACCAGTCCGGACGCCAGAAGTACAACGCCATCGTCAAGGTCGACTCCATCAACGGCCTCACCGTGGAAGAAGCCGCCACCCGGGTGGAATTCCAGAACCTCACCCCGCTCTACCCGCAGGAACGACTGCGCCTCGAGACCGAGCCCGGTAAGGTCACCCAGCGCATCATCGACCTCGTCGCCCCGATCGGCAAGGGTCAGCGCGGCCTCATCGTCGCTCCGCCCAAGGCCGGCAAGACCATCGTCATGCAGCAGATCGCCAACGCCATCGCCACGAACAACCCCGAGGTCCACCTCATGGTCGTCCTGGTCGACGAGCGTCCCGAAGAGGTCACCGACATGCAGCGCACGGTGAAGGGTGAGGTCATCGCCTCCACCTTCGACCGTCCCGCCGAAGACCACACCACGGTCGCCGAGCTCGCCATCGAGCGTGCCAAGCGCCTCGTCGAACTGGGCCACGACGTGGTCGTGCTGCTGGACTCGATCACCCGACTGGGCCGGGCCTACAACCTCGTCGCCCCGGCGTCGGGCCGCATCCTCTCCGGTGGCGTCGACGCTGCGGCGCTGTACCCGCCCAAGCGGTTCTTCGGCGCGGCGCGCAACATCGAAAACGGCGGCTCGCTGACGATTCTGGCCTCGGCCCTGGTCGAGACCGGATCCAAAATGGACGAGGTCATCTTCGAGGAGTTCAAGGGCACCGGCAACATGGAGCTGCGCCTGTCGCGTCACCTCGCCGATAAGCGTATCTTTCCCGCCGTCGACGTGAACGCGTCTGGTACCCGCCGGGAAGAAATGCTGATGAGCGCCGATGAGGTCAAGGTCACCTGGAAGCTGCGCCGCGCCCTGGCCGGCCTGGAGCAGCAGCAGGCCCTGGAACTCATCCTCGGTCGTCTCAAGGAGACGTCGTCGAACGTGGAATTCCTGATGCAGGTTCAGAAGTCGATGCCGACTCTGAACGGGTCAGACAAGGACCGCTAAATGTTCGAGTCCGTTGACACCCTGGTCGCCGAGCATGACGAGCTGCAGAGTCAGCTCGGCGACCCGGAACTGCACGCCAACCCGGTGCGATCCAAGAAGGTCAACCGGCGCTACGCCGAACTCAGCCGCATCATCGCGATGTACAACGACTGGCGCCAGATAGACGAGGACCTCACCGCCGCGCGAGAACTCGCCGTCGAAGACGTCTCCTTCGCCGAGGAGATTCCCGGGCTCACGGAACAGTTCGACACCGCCGCCGAAAAGCTGCGCCGCCTGTTGATCCCCCGGGACCCGCTCGACGCCCGTGATGTGATCATGGAAATCAAGATGGGGGAGGGCGGCGCCGAATCGGCGCTGTTCGCCGCCGACCTGCTGCGCATGTATCTGCATTACGCTGAGTCCCGCCGCTGGAAGACCGAGATCATTGAACAGACCTCGAGCGACCTCGGCGGCATCAAAGACATCCAGCTCGCGATCAAGGGAAATTCCAGTGATCCTGCCGAGGGAGTCTGGGCGCACCTCAAATACGAGGGCGGGGTGCACCGCGTGCAACGGGTTCCCGCGACCGAGTCCCAGGGCCGTATTCACACCTCCGCCGCCGGCGTGCTGGTCTTCCCCGAAGTCGATGAGCCCGAAGAGGTTGAGATCAGCCAGAACGATCTCAAAATCGACGTCTACCGCTCGAGCGGCCCCGGCGGCCAGTCGGTGAACACCACCGACTCCGCCGTGCGCATCACCCACCTTCCCACCGGCATCGTTGTGGCCATGCAGAATGAGAAGTCTCAGCTGCAGAACAAGGAAGCCGGCATGCGTGTTCTCCGTGCCCGGGTGCTGGCCCGCCAGCAGGAAGAAATCGACGCGGCCGCCAGCCTGGTGCGCAAGGGACAGATTCGCACCATGGATCGCTCCGAACGCATTCGCACGTACAACTTTCCGGAGAACCGGATTGCCGATCACCGCACGGGGTACAAGGCCTACAACCTCGACGTGGTCATGAACGGGGCCTTGCAGCCCGTGATCGAGTCTTGCATTCACGACGACGAAGAGGCCCGCCTGGCCGAAATCGGCGACCACGAGTAGAGCTCCCGCCGGAACGACGACACACCCCGCAGCAGGCTCAGCCCGCGGCGGGGTGTTTGGTGTGCCCGGCAAAGCCGACAGCCGCCAGGCCGAACTACACCTCGCGGGCCGGTATGCCCATCAGCGTGGAGTGCGCCGGAGCATCCCGGGTGACGACTGCGTTGGCGCCGATGGTGCTCCAGGCTCCGATCGTGACCGGCCCGAGCACCTTCGCCCCAGCACCCACGGTGACACCGTTCTGCACGGTGGGATGGCGCCTGTCGCCACGCAGCGCGCCTTTCCAACTCTTGGCGCCGAGCGTCACCCCGTGATAGAGCATCACGTCGTCACCGACGACGGCCGTCTCGCCGATCACCACACCCATGCCATGGTCGATGAACAGGCGGCGGCCGATGCTGGCGCCCGGGTGGATCTCGATACCGGTCGTGAATCGCGCCCACTGCGAGAGCAGCCGGGCGGGCAGCCGCAGGTGAGCGCGCCACAGCCGGTTGGCCACCCGGTGGGTCCAGACGGCATGCAATCCGCTGTAGGCGAGCACGATCTCCGCGGTGCTGCGTGCGGCAGGATCGTGGGAACGCGCCGTCGCCACATCCTCCCGAATGCGCGACAGCACCCCGCCTGATCTCACCCGTCGTGCCACAGCGCTCTGGCCTAGTCCAGCAGGTCTTCGTACAGCACGGTCGAGATGTATCGCTCGCCGAAGCCGGGCACGATGACCACAATGGTCTTGCCGGCGTGCTCGGGGCGCCCGGCCAATTGCAGGGCGCCCCAGACGGCTGCGCCGCCGGAGATGCCGCCGAGGATGCCTTCGTCGGTGCCGAGGTCACGCGCCGTGGTGAGGGAATCCTCCAGCGTCACGTCGAGGATCTCGTCGTAGATACTGCGATCGAGGACTTCCGGCACGAAGTTCGCGCCGATGCCCTGGATCTTGTGCGGTCCGGGCGCGCCGCCGGTGAGAATGGGGGAGTCCTTGGGCTCAACGCCGACCACGATCACGCCGGGCTTGCGCTCCTTGAGCAGCTGCCCGGTGCCCGACACGGTGCCGCCGGTGCCGATTCCGGCAACCAGGATATCCACGGCACCGTCCGTGTCATTCCAGATCTCAACGCCCGTCGTGGCACGGTGAATGGCGGGGTTGGCCGGGTTGGTGAACTGGCTGGCCAGAATCGCGCCGGGTGTCTCATCGACAATCGCCTGGGCGGTCTCGACCGCGCCGCGCATGCCGGCCGGGCCCGGAGTCAGCACGATCTGCGCACCGTAGGCGCGCATCATCACCCGGCGCTCCTTGCTCATTGTCTCGGGCATGGCCAGAATGACCGTGTAGCCCCGGGCGGCACCGACCATGGCCAGCGCGATGCCGGTGTTGCCGCTGGTGGCTTCCACGATCGTGCCGCCGGGCTTCAGGGAACCGTCAGCCTCAGCGGCATCGACGATAGCCACACCGATGCGGTCCTTGACGCTGCTCGAGGGATTGTAGAACTCCAGCTTGGCCAGCACCGTCGCGCCCAGGCCCTGCGTGAGGCGGTTGAGCTGCACGAGCGGGGTGCCGCCAACAGCTTTGGTGATGTCGGAAAAAATACTCTGAGGCATCGAAGCAACTTTCACTCGGGGGATCGGCCGTCTTCAGCCTAGATGTCCGGGCAGTGTCAGGCCCGTGCGTTACATTCCACTATGTGACTTCAACAGATGCAGAGCCGTTAAATTCCGAGTCGACCACTCCACTGCCGGCCGGGCAGAAGCAGTCGGCGCCCGATGCCGAGATCCTCCCGCAGAACCTGGAGGATATGCGAACGTGGGGCATCGGTCTGCTCACCGAGGCGGGCATCACCGACCCGGTGGTCGATGCGGAGCTGCTGATCGGCCACGTGCTCGACAAGAACCGGGGCCAGGTGCAGGCGGCCGGCATCCTCCGCACCGGGTTGACACACACCGATGCCGTCGCCATTGCCACCCTGCTGCGTCGCCGCGTCACCCGTGAGCCCCTGCAGCACATCACCGGGCGGGCCCCGTTCCGTCGGCTGGAGCTGCTCGTCGGCCCCGGCGTGTTCGTGCCCCGCCCCGAAACCGAACAGGTCGCCCAGCTCGCCATTGACGCTCTGCGCGCCGTCGCAGACCCGCAACCGATCGGTGTGGACCTGGGAACGGGCAGCGGCGCCATCGCCCTGGCCCTGGCCACGGAGGTGCCGCACGCCCGCGTCTTCGCCTGCGAGAACTCCGCCGACGCGTTCGGCTGGACCACGCGCAACTTCGCCCTGGTCGGCGCGCCCAACGCCACCCTGGTCTTCGCGGACCTCGCCGACGCGCTGCCCGAACTTGACGGCACCGTCGCCGTCGTGATCTCCAACCCGCCCTACATCCCCGCCGATGCCATTCCTCGCGACCCGGAGGTGCGACTGTTCGATCCCGCGCACGCCCTCTTCGGCGGGCCGGACGGCCTCGACGTGGTGCGCCGGGTCTCCCGAACCGCACTGCGCCTGCTGCACGCCGGGGGGGCGCTGGTGATCGAGCACGGTGAACTGCAGGGCGGCGCCATCCGTGCACTGCTCGACGCCGACGGATGGCGCGCCACGGCCACGCATCCCGACTACACGAGCCGGGACCGGGCCACCACCGCGCTGCGCCCCTGAGGCGCTCGGGCGCATTGCGGCGACGCACGCCAAACCGTGTGTACAGGCCTCACCCGGCGCGCTGCACTACAATTAGCCCAAATGACTCGCATCTATGACTGCTCGGTCGACACGGAACACGCCGCCGGGATGAGACTGGCGCGCTCGGCCATCGGCCGGGGCGCCCTGGTCGTCATACCCACCGACACCGTGTACGGAATCGCCGCAGACGCTTTCAGCCCGCAAGCCGTGCAGCGATTGCTCGATGCCAAGGGCCGCGACCGGGATTCACCCCCGCCGGTGCTGATTCCGCGCCTCGCGGCCCTGGATGCCCTCGCCGAAAGCGTGCCGCAGCCGGTGCGTGACCTTGTCGCCGAATTCTGGCCCGGCGGGCTCACCGTGATTCTCATCGCACAGCCCTCGCTGGTCTGGGACCTCGGGGAGACCCGCGGCACGGTTGCCCTGCGCATGCCGAGCAACCCCGTCGCCCTGGAGCTGCTCGCCGAAACCGGGCCGCTCGCGGTGTCGTCCGCGAACCTGTCGGGATTGCCGAGTGCCATTGACGCCCTCGGCGCCGAGGAGATGCTCGGCACCAGCGTGTCGGTGTACCTCGACGGGGGAGTCGCCGGCCTGGGCTACGAACCGATCGGCGATCGCGCCGGAGACACGTCATCCACCATCGTCGATGCGACCCGGTTCGATTCCAGCGGCGGCAAGGTGCACATCGTGCGCAACGGTGTGATCTCCCGCGCGGCCATCGCCGCGATCATCGGTGATGCCCTCGCCGATGAGGACGCCCCCGACGCCCCCGGTCCCGACGAGGCCCCCGAGAGCGCGGCGCCCGAGCAACCCACCACCTAGACATGACCCTGTTCCTGATCCTGGCGCTCGTTTCGGCTTTGGTGACGTTCGGTTTCTCGTTCGTCGTTCTCAAGCTCAGCCACCGGTATCGCCTGTACCCGAGTATCCGTGTGCGTGACGTACACACCCAGCCCACGCCGCGGCTCGGGGGAATCGCGATGTTCCTCGGCATCCTGACGGCGTTCGGCGTGGCCTACCTGGTGGCGTCCCAGTTCGCACCGTTGCGACTGATCTTCGCCGACCCGTCCCAGATCCTTGCGATTCTCGGCGCGGCTCTGCTCATCGTGTTGCTCGGCGTGGCCGACGACATCTGGGACCTGGACTGGATGACGAAACTGGCCGGCCAGTTCATCGCCGCCGGTCTCGTCGCCTGGCAGGGCGTGCAGGTCTTGTCGCTGCCCATCGGCGGTCTCACCGTGGGTTCGGCGTGGATGTCCATGCTGATCACCGTGGTGACCATCGTGGTGGTCATGAACATGATCAACTTCATCGACGGGTTGGACGGTCTCGTCGCCGGAGTCGCCCTGATCGCCAACGGCGCCTTCTTCGTCTACAGCTACCTGCTGGTGCGCGACACCTCCCCGACCAACTACTTCAACCTGGCCTCGCTCATCGCGGCCATTCTCGTGGGCGCCTGCGTGGGGTTCCTGCCGCTGAACTGGCGGCCCGCGAAACTGTTCATGGGTGATGCCGGTGCGCTTCTGGTGGGCCTGCTCATGGCCACATCGGCCATCGCCATCACCGGACAGGTCGACCCCACTGCCGTCAACAGTTCTCAGCTGTTCCCCGCCTTCATCCCTATTCTGCTGCCGGTCGCGATTCTCATCATTCCCCTGCTCGACTTCGGTCTCGCGGTCTTCCGGCGGGTGCGGGCCGGAAAGTCCCCGTTCAGCGCGGATCGCAAACACCTGCACCACCGCCTGCTCGACATGGGGCACTCCCACCTGCACGCCGTGCTGATTTTCTACGGCTGGACCGCGGCGGCATCCGTCGGCTGCCTGCTCTACTTCGTGCTGCCGGTCTACCTGGGGTTGCCCACGTGGTACGCCAGCGTCTTCCTGGTGGCCGCGCTGCTGTTCTGCACCGTCGTCACCCTCGCACCGCTCAGTCGGCGGAAGGCCGCTGAGATGGCCAGCCAGCAGTGGCCCAGCATCACACCCCGCACCGACCAGATCGCACAGCTTGACCCTCTGGATGAGGCCGCCCAGGCTTCAGACGCACCACCACACCGCACCGACCAAAAGGAGTCCCCGTGAACGCCCAGAAAATCCTGACGGAGATCCTTCGACTCACGGGTTTCCTCGCCATCGCCATCGCCGTGATCGGCGGCGGTCTCGGGTATGTCTTCGCATCCACGACCGGGCTGATCAGCGCCCTGATCGGAACCGCGCTGGCCGTGGTCTTCGCCTCGATCACCGCGGTGAGCATCATCGCCGCGATGCGCTACTCGATCGGCGCGTTCTTCGGCATCGTCATGGGAGCGTGGCTGCTCAAGATCGCCGTGTTCATCGTGATTCTGGCCCTGCTGCGCGACGCGACCTTCGTGCAGCCGATCGTGCTCTTCCTCACCGTGATCGCGGGAGCAGCGGGCACCATGCTCATCGACGTGCTCGTGGTCTACCGCTCCCGACTGGGATATGTCAGCGACGTGGAGCTGCCCGTCGCCGTTGACGAGACGGCCCCCTGACCCGGGTCCCGCACTACACCTCAGGCGGGCTTCACCGGCGCGCCGGATTAGTCGCGAGACCAGATCGAACGCTACAGTAGAAGTAATCTCCTGCGCTGAATTTTCTGCGGGGTCGATGACCACAAATCCATTACTGTCGCCTTTGTGCGTCCGCACTGAAACAGGAGATAGCGCTGTTAGATAACGCTGCGAACCTGCTGGTTCCCATGGCCACCGACGGCGAGTTCAACGCGCCGGGCATCGGTGAATTCCTCGGACTTCCAGCACTGTTCTTCGAAGGCACCCCGTTCGAAATCAACCGCATCATTCTTGTGCGGCTCCTGGCCATCGCCATCATGCTGCTGCTGTTCTGGATCGCGCTGCGCAAGGCGGAGCGCGTCCCCGGCCGTTCGCAGAGCATCGCAGAGCTGGCACTGGGCTTCGTGCAGGTGCAGATCGCCGACCAGATTCTGGGCGCGAAACTGGGCCGGCGGTACCTTCCGCTGCTGGCCGGCCTCTTCTACGGCATCCTCGCGATGAACATCACGGGAGTCATTCCCGCGCTGAACATCTCGGGTACCGCATTGATCGGCATGCCGATCGTGCTCGCCCTGGTCGCCTACGTCGTCTTCATCTACGCGGGCATCAAAGAAATCGGAGCCGGCAAGTTCTTCAAGAACTCGCTCTTCCCGGCCGGTGTGCCGTGGCCGATCTATATTCTGCTCGCGCCGATCGAGTTCATCAATATTTTCATTGTGCGTCCGGTCTCGCTCGCACTGCGACTTCTCCTGAACATGATGGTCGGGCACCTGCTGCTCGTCCTCTGCTTCGGAGCCACGAACTTTCTCTTCTTCACTGCCGGTGGTTGGGTCGGGCTCCTTGGGCTCGGAACACTCGCGTTCGGATTCATCTTCACCCTCGTCGAACTCGCCGTGTTCATCCTCCAGGCCTACATCTTCACCCTTCTGACTGCCGTGTACGTGCAGCAGGCAGTTTCTGAAGAGCACTGACACACCCGACTACGTCGCCCGACGTCGTTTTTTCTTTGAAAGGAATCACATAGTGGAAACCGCAATTCTCGCCGAGATCACCGGCAACATCGCGACCGTAGGCTACGGACTCGCCGCGATCGGCCCCGGTATCGGTATCGGTATCGTCGCCGGAAAGACCGTCGAAGCCATGGCTCGTCAGCCTGAGCTCGCCGGCCGCCTCCAGGTCACCATGTTCCTCGGAATCGCATTCACCGAGCTCCTCGCGTTCATCGGTGTTGCCGTATTCTTCATCTTCGTCTAGGGGACAACCACGATGCCTGAGCTCGTCCTGGCAGCGGAAACGAATCCGTTTCTTCCTGCCATATACGACATCACCTGGTCGACCGTCGTATTTCTGGTCGTCATGGTGTTCTTCGTCCGTTACGCGATCCCGCGGTTCCGTCAGATCCTTGACGACCGCGCCGAGGCAATTGAAGGCAACATCGCCAAGGCAGACGACGCCCAGCGCAAGGCCGAGGCTGCTCTCGAGCAGTACACGGCCCAGCTGGTGGGCGCACGTGTCGAGGCCGGTCAGATTCGTGACCAGGCCCGGACCGACGGCCAGCGCATTGTTGCCGAGCACAAGGAACAGGCATCTGCGGAAGCCAGCCGCATCGCTTCGGCCGCGAAGATCCAGATCGAAGCCGAGCGTCAGGCGGCCGTTGTGTCGCTGCGCGGTGAAGTCGGAACCCTGGCCATCGACCTGGCCTCTGGAGTCATCGGTGCAAGCCTGACCGACGACGCCAAGGCCAGCGCCATTGTTGACCGTTTCCTCGCTGAACTCGAAGCCACGGAAAACGCAGCAACGACCGCCGGAAAGAACTAGCCATGGGCAGCGCCACCAGAGAAGCATTGGCCGAGTCCCGGGCAGCACTTGCTGCACCGGGCGACGCGATCGATCTGGCGACCGTTGACGGCCTGTTTCAGGCTGGTCGCGCCATCGGAGAGTCGTCACAGCTTCTCTCCGCGCTGGCCGATCCTGCCGCTGCGACGCAGGCCCGAACCGCACTCCTGCGGGCCGTGTTCGGCACATCCGTCTCGGAGCGCGCTCTCGATCTGCTCTCCGCGGCTGTCTCGCAGCGCTGGTCCGAACGTGACGACCTCCTCGTGGGGATCGAAGACCTGGGACTGCGCGCAACCGCGGTCTCCGCTCCGGAATCCGCAACGATCGAGGCGGAACTGTTCGCCTTCGGCGCTGCCGTTTCATCGGATGCCGACCTCGAGCTGGCCCTGGTCAGCAAGTTGGGACGCGCCGATGCCAAGGCGAGCCTCGTGGAGTCGCTTCTGGCGGGGAAAGTCTCCGGACAGACCCTGCTGGTCGTGCGGCACCTCGTGCAGCAGCCCCGCGGCCGCAGAATCGGAGAAATGCTGCGCCATGCGGCATCGGTCATCGCCGACGAAGCCGGTACGACCATCGCCACCGTCTTGTCCGCCAGCGCCTTGACTTCGGGCCAGCTTGACCGGCTGAAGAAAAACCTGTCGGAGCGCTACGGGCGTGAGCTCACGGTGCACCTCGTCATCGACGAGGCCCTGGTGGGCGGCGTTCGGGTGCAGATCGGTCAGGACGTCATAGACGGAAGCATTTCCTCCCGGCTCGCCGACCTGCGGCAACAGCTCGCTCGTTGATCCACCCGCACCACACAGATATTTTTTAGAGACAGAACCTGTACCACCCGTACA
>JAWOHA010000084.1:0-11858 GCA_046496385.1 Cryobacterium sp.
GGCAAGACGGCGTGGGCGAGCACATCGCCGAAGACGGCGGGGTCGCCGGTGCGCAGGGCATCGATCGTGTACAGGCCGGTCTTGTCGGGAAGCAGCTCGATCTGCAGTTCCGAACCCGTCGTGGCCCGCCCGGAAACGGGGAGGATCTTGAGCCAGACGGCGAAGACCAGTTTGAGCAGCAGCCCGGCGAAGAACACCGGGGTGGCGTAGCAGAGAATGGCGAACACCCGCAGGAAGGCGTCGGGGGCCTTGTCGCGCCAGTAGGCGG
Source organism: Cryobacterium sp. (assembly GCA_046496385.1). Taxonomy (GTDB): domain Bacteria; phylum Actinomycetota; class Actinomycetes; order Actinomycetales; family Microbacteriaceae; genus Cryobacterium. Next base: position 269 of record JAWOHA010000084.1, read on the forward strand.
CGACCATGCCGAGCGGGATACCCACGATGAAAGCGACCACGAGTGCGTAGAAGGCGAGTTCGACCGTGGCCGCGCCATAGGTCGTGAGAATCTCAGAGACGGGACGGTTGGTGCTGATCGTCGTGCCGAAGTTGCCGGTGAACACCTGACCGAGGTATTCCAAATACTGCACGAAGATCGGTCGGTCGTAGCCGGCTTCGGCGATGCGCTCGGCGAGCTGATCGGCGCTGAGCCGACCGCCCAGGGCTGCGGTGATCGGGTCACCGGTGGTGCGCATGAGCCAGAAGACCATGGACACCAGAATGAAGATGGTGGGGATGATCAGCAGAAAACGAGTCAGCAGGTAGCGTCCGATCCCACCCCCGGACGGTTTCTTGCGGGTAAGGCGTCCGGCGCTCCCCGTGGCGGGGACCGGAGGCTTCAATGCCACAGTGCTCATTACGTGCCTCACGATTGCAAAAGAAGCGGGGGCACCCGGCGGTCACGCTGCCGGATACCCCCGATGATCAAGATAAAACGACTCTAGCTGTTCGTCAGCCCTTGGCGATGGCGGCGTAGCGGAACTTGAACGAGGCGTCCAGGGTGTCTTCCACCCCGGTCACGGTCGGTCCGGTCACGGCTACCTGGGCGCCCTGCAGCAGCGGGAGGGTGGAGAGCTGGGCGGCGACCTTGTCCTGGATTTCTTCGATGAGCGCGGTGCGCGCTGCGGGGTCGACCGTGACGGCCTGCTCCTGGATGAGTGCATTCACATCGGCGTCGCTGAAGTGGTTGCCGAGGAACCCGCCGTCGAGGAAGAACGGGGTCAGGTAGTTGTCGGCGTCGGAGTAGTCCGGGAACCAGCCCAGCTGGTACAGCGGGTACACGTCACTGGAGCGGTCCTTGGTGTACTGCACCCATTCGGTGGTCTGCAGGTTGACCGTGAAGAGGCCGGAGGTCTCGAGCTGGTCCTTCACCAGGGCGTATTCGTCGCCGGAGCTGGGACCGTAGTGGTCGTTGCTGTACTGCAGGTTGAGTTCGACGGGTTCGGTGATGCCGGCTGCCGCGAGGGTCGCGGTCGCCTTCTCGACGTCCGGTCCGCCCGCACCGTCGCCGTAGAGTCCCTTGAGGGATTCGGTGGCACCGGTCAGACCGGCCGGAACATAGGAGTACAGGGGTGTGAATGTGCCCTTGTACACCTGGTCGGCGATTTCTTCCCGGTCGACGAGGTCGGCCATGGCCTGACGCACGGCGAGAGCCTTGGCGGCGTCGGCCTCGGCCGTGGTCTCGCCGAAGGGCTGGGTGTTGAAGTTGAACGTGATGTAGCGAATCTCGCCGCCGGGACCGTCGATCACCTTGACCGCGTCGCTGCCGCGCAAGTCATCGATGTCGGTCGCCGACAGGCTGCGCCATGCCACGTCGATGGAGCCTTCCTGCACCTCAAGCTTGAGGTTGGACGCATCCGTGAAGTACTTCACGTTGACGGTCTCGGTCTTCGGGGCGCCGATGAGGCCTTCATAGCCCTCATATGCGGTGTACGAGAGCAGACTGTTGAAGTTGTAGACGCTGAGCACGTACGGACCCGCGAACGCATTGGCGGCGACGATATCGTCGTCGGGCGTGATCTCGTCGGCGGAGAAGCTCTCCTCGTCAACGATCGGGCCGGCCGGGCTGGCCAGAATCTGCGGAAAGATCTGGTCGTTCTCGGTCTTCAGCGTGAACACCACGGTGGTGTCGTCTACGGCTTCGGTGCTGTCCAGGTTGTACAACAGCGTTGACGGGCCGTTGTCGGCGGCGATGGCCAGCTGGCGGTCGAAGCTGAACTTCACATCGGAGGCGGTGAGGTCGTTTCCGTTGGCCCACTTCAGGTCGGGCTTGAGCACCACGGTGTACTCGGTCGGTGCCGTGAACTCGGCGGAGACGGCGATGTCGGGCTCGACGTCGGAGGATCCAAAGGCGCTGTTCATGAGAAAGGGGAAGACCTGGTTCTGCACGGCGAAGGAACCATTGTCGTAGGAGCCGGCCGGGTCGAGCGTGGTGACCTTGTCGGTGGTGCCGATGGTGATCGTGCTGGTGTCTCCGGCGCTCTCTCCGGTGCCAGCGGAGCACCCGGCCAGTACGAGTGCGGCCACGGCGAAGCCCGCCGTGGATCCCAGCACTCGCTTGCCGTTCATGGATACGGATTTCATGCCGAACCTCTTCCGTTGCTGTGGCACAGCTATGGCTGCAGCTGATGCTCTACAGCAAGAATTAGCACGAAAACCCGCCGCTCCCCTAGTCAGTCGCAGTTTCTTTACACAGCTGCAACATGCACGAAGGATCAGGCGCTCTCGTCGCGCAGCCCTCGCCGTTCTGCTTCGACCCGAACCAGCTCGCGCTGCAGGGTCACGTAGACCTCACGCTCGGTAGGGTCGGCGCGTTGCAGTCGGCCGAGCAGCTCGGCTTTCTGGCGGAGCAGGTCCCGGTCGATCAGGGCGATGGTGATATCGCGCACGTAGCGGGTGATCTCCTTTTCGCTGCGTTCAGGCAGGTTGGCCATGAAGAGTTCGTGCACCAGATTGGCCAGGTGCATCGGCACGTCTGCGCTGACCCGGGCCAGCCAGTCCGGATTTTCGGCGTGCTCCAGATTCGCGGCGATGGCGTCACGCACCACGGCGAGACCGGTGTTGCTGAAGCTGGTCTGCGCAGCCCGGGCGACGATGTCGACGCCCACCAGGGTGGGGCGCTGCAGCATGGCCATCAGGCCGTCCCGTTCCAGCCGGGTGATGGGGTCTGAGGGAAGTTCCACGAGGGCGAACGAACGCTCCGGCAGGGCTTCACCCACGGTGATGGCACCGGCGTTACCGGCGTTGCCGGCCGCGGCAAGCGGCTCCGAATGTCGGCCGCCGTCACGGCCCGGTGCGTTCCCGGTGCGGGACCGGGCTTTGGATGAGGCCACCGCCGTCGCGACCTCCGGCATCTCAACACCGAGCATGCGTGCCAGCTCGCGCACATACCCCGGTCGGAGCGTCTCGTCGCGAATGTCTGCGACGACGGGGGCAGCCGCGCGCAGGGCACCGGCCCGACCTTCGACGGTGTCGAGGTTGAACTGCCCCAGAATCTGGCGGATCACGAACTCGAACATCGGCTTTTTCTCGTCGACCAGCCGCCGCACGGCGTCGTCGCCCCGGTGCAGGCGCAGATCGCAGGGATCCAGCCCCGCCGGCGGCACGGCGACATAGGTCTGTGCGGAGAAACGCTGTTCCTCGGCGAAAGCCCGCATGGCGGCCTTCTGACCCGCTGCATCCGGGTCGAACGTGAAGATGACCTCCCCCACGCCGCTGTCGTCGCCGAGAACCCGGCGCAGCACCTTGATATGGTCAACGCCGAACGAGGTTCCGCAGGTGGCCACGGCGGTCGTGACACCGGCAAGGTGGCAGGCCATGACATCGGTGTAACCCTCAACGATGACGACGCGGTGGCTGCGGGAGATGTCACGTTTGGCGAGGTCGAGCCCGTACAGCACCTGGGCCTTGTGGTAGATCGGGGTTTCGGGCGTGTTGAGGTATTTGGGGCCGGGGTCGTCGTCAAGAAGCTTGCGGGCACCGAAACCGATGGTCTGGCCGGTGATGTCTCGGATGGGCCAGACCAGGCGCCCCCGGAAACGGTCGTAGACCCCCCGGTCGCCGCTGGACACCAGGCCGGACAGGGTCAGTTCTTCGGTGCTGAAACCCTGACCACGCAGGTGCAGGGTCAGTTCGTCCCAACTCTTGGGCGCAAACCCGATGCCGAACGTCTGGGCGGCCACGGAATCGAAGCCCCGCTCACCCAGAAAGGTGCGACCGACTTCGGCTCCGGGGCTGCGCAGACGGTCGACGAAGAAGTCCGCCGCCGCCTGGTTGACCGCGTACAGTCGGGCCCGGTTGCCTCGTTCCGGGGCGGCCCCGGAACCGTCTTCATAGTGCAGTTCCAAGCCGACCCGAGCGGCCAGGCGTTCCACGGCCTCGCTGAACGTGACATGGTCCATCTTCTGCAGAAACGAGTAGACGTCGCCGCTCTCCCCACAACCGAAGCAGTGGTAGAAGCCCACCTGCGAACGAACCGTGAAGCTCGGCGTGCGTTCGTCGTGGAACGGGCAGAGTCCCTTGAGCGAGCCCACCCCGGCAGACTTGAGGGTGACGTAGTCTGCGACGATGTCGGCGATGTTGGTGCGGGCCTTGACCTCTTCGATGTCGCCCTGGCGAATCAAGCCGGCCATCAGGCCTGCACGAGTTGCTCGTACCAGGCCAGCGCAGACTGGTCCGTGAGGCTGGCGACCTGGTCGACGACGACACGCTTGCGGGCACCGTCATTCGTGGCGGCCGCCCAGTCCTCGGTGAATCCGGCGTCCAGGTGCCGGTCTCCCGTCTCAAGCAGAACGTCGGAGAGCAGGGTCAGCACCTGACGCTGCTGCACATAGATGGGCTTGCGGGTGTTGCGGGTCATCACGAAGGCCGCAACGATGCCCTTCAAGACCGCGATCTCGGCTTGGATTTCCCGTGGAACGATGACATTGGCGCCGAAGCGGATGAAGTTTTCCTGCGGAAAAGCCTGCCGGGTGGCGCGCACGGCGGCACCGCTGAAGCGGCCGATGAGCTGACTGGTGAGGTTTTTCAAGTGACCCTGGTCTCGGCGTCCCCCGTTCCAGCCGTCGAGCCAGACGTCGAGTGCGTCCAGACGGTTGAACGCCTTCATGAGGTCGTTTTCGGAGAGCTCGTCACCGATCCATTCCGTCATCGTCGCGATCAGCTCATCATGCTTGTCCCTGCTGCACAGCAGCGCCACATCGACATACCCGTTCACGATGGCATCTTCGAAATCGTGCACGGAGTAGGCGATGTCATCGGACAGGTCCATGATCTGCGCCTCGATGCAGAGGCGCCGATCGGGAGCCGATTCCCGCAGCCAGTTGAACGCGGGCAGGTCATCGGCGTAGAAACCGTACTTGGCACGGCCGCTCGGGTCGGCCACAGAGGAGTTCGTCGGCCACGGATACTTGCAGCTCGCGTCGAGGCTGGCACGAGTCAGGTTCAGGCCGTAGCTGCGTCCGTCGGCGCCGAACACCTTGGGTTCAAGCCGGGTGAGCAAGCGCAGCGTCTGCGCGTTGCCCTCAAAGCCACCGATGTCGGCAGACCAGTCGTTGAGAGCCTTCTCGCCGTTGTGCCCGAACGGCGGATGCCCGATGTCATGTGCCAGACAGGCGGTGTCGACGATGTCCGGGTCGACGCCGAGACGGTGCGCCAGCTCCCGACCGACCTGCGCGACCTCAAGAGAGTGAGTCAAGCGGTTGCGGGCGAAGTCGAGGCCCGCCGTCGGGCTGAGCACCTGGGTCTTCGCCGCGAGACGGCGCAGCGCGCTGGAATGCAGCAGCCGGGCGCGATCGCGCGCGAAGTCGCTGCGCCGGGAGCTGTGCTCCTCGGGAAACCAGCGCGCCTCATCGTGTTCGTTGTATCCGTTGCCGTTAGCCACCGCTGGTATCCCCTTCGCCCTCGGTCAAGTTGTCTCGTTCGGTGCCGACCAGTTCCCGGGAGTCAAGCCAGTACTGCGGGAGGGACGTTTTTTTGGGCGATCCCGCTCGGCCGCGCGGACCCTCGGCTTCGGCACCGGGGTAGGGCAGGTCGCCGTCGAGGGTGCCGAGCAGATCATCCAGCTGGGCCAAAGATTCGACCATGGCCAGATTGGCCCGCAGGTCACCGCCCACGGGGTAACCCTTGAAATACCAGGCGACGTGCTTGCGAATGTCGCGGCAGGCACGGGATTCACTCTCGAAGAATTCGGTGAGGAGTTCGGCGTGTCGACGGAACGCGGCCGTGACTTCCCCGAGCCGGGGCTGGATGGACGCGGCCCGGGTGTCCGACCCGTCACGTCGGGCGGTGAATGCCGCAGACAGATCACCGAACAGCCAGGGCCTGCCGAGGCACCCGCGCCCCACGACAACCCCGTCGCATCCGGTCTCATCGACCATGCGCAGAGCATCGTCGGCAGACCAGATGTCGCCGTTGCCGAGGATGGGCACCGAGCTGACCGTTTCTTTCAGGTTGGCGATCGCCGACCAGTCGGCGTGACCGGAATAGTAGTCGGCGGCGGTCCGGGCGTGCAGAGCGATAGCCGAGACACCGGCACCCTCGGCGGCTTTCGCGGCCTCGATATAGGTGAGGTGGTCGGAATCGATACCCTTGCGCATCTTGATGGTCAACGGCACGTCGCCGGACGCGCCGACAGCCGCCTCGACGATCTGCCGGAACAGTCCGAGTTTCCACGGGAGCGCCGCTCCCCCACCCTTGCGGGTGACCTTGGGAACCGGGCAGCCGAAGTTCAGGTCGATATGATCGGCGCGGTCTTCGGCCACGAGCATGGTCACGGCCTCGGCCACCGTCTTCGGGTCTACCCCGTACAGCTGGATGGACCGGGTCGTTTCGCTCTCGTGGTGGTTGATCAATCGCATGGACTCGCGAGTGCGCTCGACAAGCGCCCGCGACGTGATCATCTCGCTCACATACAAGCCCGCACCGAATTCCCGGCACAGCCGGCGGAACGCGGTGTTGGTGATTCCGGCCATGGGCGCCAGAACGACGGGAACGTCGAGCTCAAGGGGCCCGATGCGCAGAGCGGGCGGGGTAAGGGTGGAAGTCATGGTCTGTCCAGTCTCCCAGATTCCCGGTCGCTCAGGCGCGTTCAGGCGCGCTCGGCTCGGGCCTGAGTGAGGGTCTGCAGAAAAGCTTCCGGCGCCTGTGCCCCGGAGATACCGTACTTCTGGTCGATCACGAAGAACGGCACGCCCTGAATACCGTAGGCGTTGGCCTGCGCGACGTCGGCCTTGACCGCGGCGAGGTGCTCGTTGTCGGTCAGGGACCGCACGACATCTGCCCGATCGAGCCCGATACCGGCGGCGAGATCGGCGAGGTCGGCAATGCGTCCCACATGCCCACCGTCAACGAAATACGCCTTGAGCAGCGCTTCCTTCATGTCAAGCTGGCGGCCGTGCACCTTGGCGTAGTGCAGCAGTTCGTGGGCCTTGATGGTGTTGGTCTGGTGCACGGAGTCGTAGTCATAGTGCAGTCCCACGCTTTCGGCGATGCCGGTGACATTGGCGAGCATTTCTTCGACCTGATTGATCGGCAGTCCCTTGTGCTGGCTGAGGTACTCCACGGGGCTGCCGTCGAAGTCGACGGGAGTGTCGGGCGCCAGCTCGAAGCTGTGATATTCCACCTCAACGAGGCCGTCGAACTGCCCCACGGCGTCTTCGAACTTGCGCTTGCCGATGTAGCACCAGGGGCACTGCACGTCGGACCAGATGTCCACCTTCACGACGTCGGTCCGGCTGGCGTTGGGTACGGTCTCGTTCACTGTTTCACTCACTTGTACCGCAACGCCTGACGCGCCTGACTATTCCCGCGCACCGGCTGGCGCCGGCCGCGCTCAAGCGGTCGGGGTGTCGACGGCGCCGCCGTAGCGGCGGTTGCGGGCGGCGTACAGTTCAACGGCCCGCCAGAGGTCGACCCGGGTGAAGTCAGGCCACAGCGTGTCGAGAAAGACCATCTCCGCGTAGGCGCTCTGCCAGAGCAGAAAGTTGCTCGTGCGCTGCTCACCGGAGCTGCGCACGAACAGGTCCACGTCGGGCATCTCGGGTGTGTACAGGTGGCGGGCGATGGCTTTCTCGGTGATGCCGGAGGGCTTCAGCCGGCCGGCCGCCACGTCTTCGGCGAGCGCACGCACGGCGTCGGTGATTTCGGTGCGTCCCCCGTAGTTCACGCACATGGTCAGGGTCAACACATCGTTGTCGCGGGTGAGTTGTTCGGCGTACTGCAGTTCCGTGATGACGGAGGCCCACAGCCGCGGTTTGCGGCCGGCCCACCGCACCCGCACCCCCCATTCGTTAAGCTGATCGCGTCGGCGGTGCAGCACATCCCGATTGAAGCCCATCAGAAAGCGCACCTCGTCGGGTGAACGTTTCCAGTTTTCGGTGGAGAACGCGTACACGCTGAGGTGCTTGACTCCCAGCTGGATGGCTCCGGCCACGACGTCGAGCAGGGACGCTTCCCCGGCCTTGTGCCCTTCGACCCGGGTGAGACCGCGGGCATTGGCCCACCGCCCGTTGCCGTCCATGACGATGGCCACATGGTTCGGCACCGCCCGGGCGGGTATTCCGGGCGGATAGAGTCCGGTCCAGTCCAGGGGGGTGAAGGCCACCGCATCCCGGTGCGTGTAGGGCTTGGGGGCGAACGGGTTCGATATCAGGGGCTTGGCTTTCCGATGGTGAGCGGCCTCAGCGGGTGAGGTGTTCGAGGGACCGCAGCCCGCGCCCCAGATGCCACTGGGTGTAGGCGGCGACGATACCGCCGGCCTGGGAGCGCGTGCGTGGCGGGGTGGCTTCGGAATGGTCCCAGTCGCCGGTGAGCAGGGCACGCAGCAGGGCAATCGTAGCCTGATCCAAGCGTGGTGAGCCGGGTGGTGCGCAGCCGTCGCAGACCACGCCGCCGAGCTGCACGACCACCGCGGCATGATCGCCGACGGCTCCGCACCGGGCGCAGTCGTCGAAGCTCGGCGCCCATCCGGCCATGGAGACGGCGCGCAGCAGGTAGGAGTCCAGGGTCAGCGCCGGGCCGTGTTCGCTCCGGGACAGGGATCGCAGCGCCCCGACCAGCAGCAGGTACTGCTGCAACGACCCTTCGGATTCGGTGAGCTTGTCAGCCGTTTCCACCATGACGCTCGCGGCGGTGTAGCTGTCGTAGTCGGCCGTGATGAGGGCGCCGTAGGAGCCGAGAGATTCGGCCTGGGTGATGATGTCGAGGCTGCGACCCTCGTAGAGCTGCACGTCGGCAACCATGAACGGTTCCAGGCGGGCCCCGAACTTGGATCCGGTGCGGCGCACGCCCTTGGCCACGGCGCGCACCTTGCCGTGCTGTCGGGTGAGCAGGGTCACGATGCGGTCGGCTTCTCCCAGCTTGTGGGTGCGCAGCACGACGGCTTCATCACGGTAAACGGGCACCCCTTGAGTATCCCACTCCCGCCCGTCTCGGCTACGCGGCGGGCGGCCGCTGAACGATTTTGTTGCGAAACACGAACGGAATGACTCCTTCTCCGGCCCGCCGCTGCTGAAAATACCACCAGGGTCCCTTGAGAACGCCGGCGAGTACATACCAGCCGACCCGTGATATCGCGGCCGTCAATTCCGTTGACGGAGCGGGGTCGCGGACATCGGCTGCGTTGCGCGTGGGGGGACGACTGCTGTTGCCCTTCTTCGGCAGACGCAGAAGGGCTCCCGGGCTCCGTCGCACCGCCATGGTCAGGGTGCGCGGATTCAGCGCAATCTTGGTCAACCATGCGCCTAACCCGATTCCATAGCCGCGCGCCTGCACGCGAAGAGCGGCGAGGTCAGAGCGGTGGCGATGCCAGACGACCGCGTCGGGTTCAACGACCAGAACGGCGCCGCCACAGAGCACTCGGGTGAAGAGGTCGAGGTCTTCCCCTCCGCCGGTCGGGCTGCCCGCGCCGAACGCCGTGTCGAACCCGCCCATCATGAGGGCGCTCGTGCGGCGCAGGGCGAAATTGGCGCCGGTACCGAACTCCCCCACCGAGAAAGGGAACATCGGCAGGTTCTTCGGCGGATCAGCGAGGCTGTACTCACGCGCCACCAGGTTGCGTGACCAGCTCTCCCGGGCGTCGAAGAAAGCCTGCACCTCGCTGCGTAGCTCGCCGCTCGGAACAAGCCCGCAGACACAGTCCACCCGGTCTCCCCGAGCGAAGCCGGAGGCCAGCCCGCGCAACCAGTGGGGGTCTACGACCACATCGTCGTCGGTGTAAGCCACGAAGGTGCCGGAGGCGTATCGCAGGCCGGTATTGCGGGCGTAGGACAGACCCGCAGTCGGTTCGGAGACGACCCGGATGCGTTGTGAAGCGAACTCGCGGGCGACCATGTCGATCGTCTCCGTCGACGCCGCGGCGTTGTCCACGATCACCACGTCGAAATCGGGATAGTCGAGTTTCAACACCGAGGTGAGGGCCCCCCGCAGGCGCTGAGCCCGGTCGCGGGTGCAGATGACGATTGTGAACTGGGGCAGGGAGATCGCGTCGGCCGGGGGAAGAGCTGCGGGGAGCGCATCCATGTGGGCGCGCAGCGAGCGAAAGCCGACGTGTCCGTCGGTCACCGGCAGTTCGATGAAACCACGGATGCGGGGCCCGGCGCGCACCAGGAACCGTGCAGAGCGGTATCCCGCCCCGTTCTCCAGTCGGGCAGCGGTATTCGCAGCGGTCGTGCGAATCAGGTCTTCATCGATCGCCCCGACCCAGACGGCACCCGGCCACTCCGGCTTGCCGTCACTGTGCATGGCCGGCTGCAGGACACGCACGCTCATCAGGCAACCACCCCGGTGTTGCGGAATGAACTGACGATGGTGATCGTGTGGTGAACGGGCACGGCGAGGTTCTCTGTCACGGTGATGGCCTGTCATCTCTCAGATCACGGAACGGGTGGTCTCGGGCCCGCAGCGTGTAAATGCAACGTCACCACATGCGAGCAAACCTCAGGTTAGCGGTCAATGAGCAATGCGCAAGTGTTTTCAGCAGGCTGCCATGCCGGGCCGCGACTCGGCGAACCGCTCTGGCTGCGCGATCCCGTCACGGCCACGGAAAAAACCGTGAATCCACCCGAACTCACTCTGGCCTTTCACCCGAACTGGGGGGACACTGGTTGAAACATTTCCCCTGGCAATGGAGGTTGCTCATGAACTCGGTCGAAGGCAGCTCCCCCGACCTGATGCCTGTACTCTCACGCGGCAAGCACCGCACCCCCCGCAGCGGCGGCTGCTTCATGGAATTCGCCTCGTACCTCGCCGGTGAATCCTGGAGCGACCACCCCTCCTGCACCCACCCCATTCTTGCCTCACTGGCTCGCATGGTGAACGACTGCAGCTCCGACGAGGGTCGCTCCCGGCTGACACCACTGATTCCGTCGGTGATCGGCCTGCGCGGCGATGACCGCCGGGTGGCCCCGCTGCTCGCCCTTCGTGCGTCGACGGCTGCCCTGCCGGTGGCCAGCAGCGAACGACAGCGCGCCCTGTCCGTCGGCATTCTCGCCTGCGAACGGCGGCTCGAGGCCCTCGACGAAAGCATTGGCGGGGCGGCCGGGGTACAGGCCCGTGCCGCACTCGCTCAGGCGCCCGACGCGGAACGCTGGGCCAATGACTTCATCTTCTCGGTGCGTTCCTGGTCGAAGACGAAGTTCACCAACCACACGGCGGATTCGATTCTGCGAGTGTCCGTGCAGGGCATCGCCGAAGCGTGCATCACCGATCCGGACGAGCGGTTGCGCCTGCTGTTGGTGGGGGCCATCGCCGATTGTGAGCAGATTCTGCTCGACCCCACGGATTCCCGCCCCGCATCCGTTCCCGTCACCCACTAGGACAGGTCGACTCGGGCGGATAGGTCGGATAGGTCGGATAGGTCGTTAACAGGACACGACCCCACCACAGCGCGTCGCTGGCCGGCACCCGAGAACCGCCCGACCGGCGCGCACCGGGCTGGTCGGGCGGGCTGGTCGGGCGGGCTGGTCGGGCGGTCGGAGCGCTAGGCGCGGGCGAGTACCCGGGCGGCGACC